>NZ_JAJKHN010000005.1:0-115706 GCF_020982715.1 Bacteroides sp. 1_1_30 | reverse complement strand
ATTGTCGTTTTTACGTAGGGCGTTGCCCTACGCTATATAATTAAGCCCTTTCAGGGCACTCCGCAAAATTATCATTTAGTTCATTTCAGTACAGAAATGAACTATAATGGATTACCGGCTTATGTAGTTAATCAAAACAAAAGTAGTAAACGTTAAGCAATTCTAAAAAGACCACTTCTTTTTAGGAAAGACCTTCTAATGGCCTGTCTTTTATATGTATTTGTCGATACACAAGACTATACAAAATCAGGTAGAAAAAGTTTGAATCATTTTCTACCTCATAATAGAAGTTTATGATGAAAATATCAGTTATAAATATAAATAGTTGGCTAATTAATTACTATTTTTGACACGTAAATGAAAAACAGCGAATAACCCCTATTAAAAACTTAAAATATGATGAAGAAACTACTCACAGCCACTGCTATCGGCTTGGCTTTGTTAACTTGGCACACCAGTTGTACTCAACAACCAAAGGCTCCGGAAGCCTTTACTCCTATCAAAGTAGAAACTCCTGCCCGCCCTGCCGGACAAGAAGATGTAATCCAACTCGTTACTCCTAAAATTGATACCGTACGTGTCGGTTTCATCGGCTTAGGAATGCGTGGTCCCGGCGCCGTAGCACGCTGGACTCATATTCCGGGAACTAAGATTGTAGCGTTATGCGACCTGCTTCCCGAACGTGTTGAAAAATCACAAGAAATTTTGAAGAATGCCGGACTCCCTGCAGCTGCTTCTTACAGCGGAGAGGAAGATGCATGGAAAAAACTTTGCGAACGGGATGATATTGATCTTGTATACATAGCTACAGACTGGAAGCATCATGCTGCAATGGGTGTCTATGCCATGGAACATGGCAAGCATGTAGCCATCGAAGTTCCTGCCGCTATGACATTGGATGAAATCTGGCAGTTAATCAACACTTCTGAAAAGACCCGCAAGCATTGTATGCAGCTCGAAAACTGTGTATATGACTTCTTTGAACTGACTTCTTTAAATATGGCACAACAGGGCGTATTCGGAGAAGTGCTTCATGTAGAAGGTTCATATATCCACAACCTGGAAGATTTCTGGCCTGAATACTGGAACAACTGGCGAATGGATTATAATCACCTGCATCGCGGTGACGTATATGCGACTCACGGTATGGGTCCCGCTTGTCAGGTACTTAACATCCACCGTGGCGACCGTATGAAAACATTGGTATCTATGGATACGAAAGCTGTCAACGGACCGGCTTACATTAAGAAACAAACAGGAGAAGAAGTGACCGACTTCCAGAATGGTGACCAGACTTCGACCTTGATTCGCACAGAAAATGGCAAAACGATGCTGATCCAGCACAATGTAATGACCCCCCGCCCATACAGCCGTATGTACCAGATAGTAGGAGCCGATGGTTATGCAAGCAAATATCCGATTGAAGAATATTGCCTGCGACCTACACAAGTTGATTCTAAAGATGTGCCTAATCATGAAAATCTGAATGCACATGGCTCTGTATCCGAAAATGTAAAGAAAGCCTTGATGGACAAATATAAAGATCCGATTCACATAGAGTTGGAAGAAACTGCCAAGAAAGTAGGCGGCCACGGTGGTATGGACTTTATCATGGACTACCGTCTGGCATATTGCCTGCAAAATGGATTACCATTAGATATGGACGTTTATGACCTGGCAGAGTGGTGTTGCATGGCCGAACTTACCAGACTTTCCATCGAAAACAATTCTGCTCCGGTAGAAGTCCCCGATTTCACTCGCGGCGGATGGAATAAAGTACAAGGCTATCGTCACGCTTTTGCAAAATAAAACTGAATATATCCTTTTAGCACGAACATAATGAACCAATCCGGCTTCTCCCCCAAAGCCGGATTATTCATGGGTTCGTGTTTGAACATTTTATAGATTATCATAATCACTTTTATGAAAACAGCTATTCCAAAACCTTCTAAGCAAAGCATTATCCGTGAAGCCAGAGATTATGTAATGATTGCCATCGGCATGATTTTGTATGGCATCGGTTGGACCGTTTTTCTACTTCCGAACGATATCACTACCGGGGGAGTACCAGGTATTGCTTCTATTGTATATTGGGCTACGGGTTTTCCCGTACAGTATACGTACTTCAGCATCAACTTCTTTTTATTGCTACTAGCCCTCAAATTGCTGGGGATGAAGTTTTGCATTAAAACTATTTTTGGAGTATTTACCCTCACCTTCTTTCTGTCCGTCATTCAAAAGCTGACAGCAGGTTTCGGACTCCTTCACGACCAGCCCTTTATGGCATGTGTCATTGGAGCATCCTTCTGTGGAGGTGGTATAGGGGTTGCTTTTTCGGCAAACGGAAGCACAGGAGGCACGGATATTATCGCAGCCATCATCAACAAATACCGGGACATCACATTAGGAAGAGTCGTACTCATCTGCGATATGATTATTATTTCTTCCAGTTATTTTGTCTTAAAAGACTGGGAAAAAGTGGTATATGGGTTTGTTACTCTTTATATTTGTAGCTTCGTTCTCGACCAGGTAGTGAATAGTGCCCGTCAATCCGTACAGTTCTTTATCATATCCAATAAATATGAAGAAATAGGACGGCATATCAACGAATATCCACACCGGGGAGTTACGATTATCAATGCAACCGGCTTTTATACAGGACGAGAAGTAAAGATGCTGTTCGTATTAGCCAAGAAGAGGGAATCACCTATCATCTTCCGGTTGATTAAAGATATAGACCCGAATGCATTTGTGTCACAAAGTGCTGTCATCGGAGTTTATGGAGAAGGATTCGATCATATTAAAGTAAAATAAAAAAGAAATGAAAAACCAATATTGAGAAACATGAAATTTCGACCAACCCCCAATTTATTAACAGGCATTTTCATGGGAATATTTTCCCTGACAACATTTAATGTAATGGCTGAAAAAGCCGTGAAACCCTATTGGCAGGATGTGCAGGTAGTTGAAGTCAACAAAGAGTATCCACGCACTTCTTTTATGACATACAACAATCGCGCTGATGCCTTGAGTGGCAAGTTCGAACGAAGCAAGTATTACCGCTTGCTGAACGGAACCTGGAAATTCTACTTTGTAGACTCTTACAAAAAGCTTCCCGACAACATTACTGACCCGAATACAAATACAGATTCGTGGAATGATATTCAGGTACCCGGCAACTGGGAAGTACAAGGACACGGAATAGCCATCTACACCAATCATGGTTATGAATTCAAGCCGCGCAATCCGCAACCTCCGGCTCTTCCCGAAGCGAATCCGGTGGGAGTTTACCGCCGGGATATTGATATTCCGGCAGATTGGGACGGACGGGATATCTACCTGCATCTGGCAGGAGCCAAGTCCGGCGTATATGTATATATCAACGGGCAAGAAGTTGGATATAGCGAAGACTCCAAAAATCCGGCAGAGTTTCTTATTAACAACTATGTGAAGCCCGGCAAGAACGTGCTTACCGTTAAAATCTTCCGCTGGAGCACTGGTTCCTATCTGGAATGTCAGGATTTCTGGCGCATGAGCGGTATTGAACGCGATGTTTATCTGTATTCACAACCTAAAGCAGCCCTCAAAGATTTCCGGGTGAAGTCTACCCTGGATGACAGCTACAAGAATGGAATCTTCAGCTTGAATGTCGATTTGAGAAATCACGAGAAGGCAGCAACTAATCTCACATTAGTTTATGAGCTATTGGATGCACAGGGAAAAGTAATCTCTACTGAAGAGAAGACCGCCTATATCCCATCGGACGAAGTACGTACACTTTCTTTCGATCAGAAGCTGGCAGATGTCAATACATGGACATCCGAACATCCGAATCTGTACAAACTGCTGATGACCGTCAAAGAGAATGGCAAAATAAATGAGATTATTCCTTTTAATGTAGGATTCCGCCGTATTGAAATCAAACCTATCGAACAAAAAGCTGCTAACGGAAAACCATACGTTTGCCTGTTCATCAATGGTCAGCCACTAAAACTGAAAGGGGTAAATATCCACGAACACAACCCGTCAACAGGTCATTATGTAACAGAAGAGTTAATGCGTCGTGACTTCGAGCTTATGAAGCAACATAACCTGAACAGCGTACGCCTTTGCCACTATCCGCAAGACCGCCGTTTCTACGAACTTTGCGATGAATACGGTCTTTATGTGTACGATGAAGCCAATGTCGAAAGCCACGGAATGTATTACGATCTTCGAAAGGGCGGTTCATTGGGTAACAACCCCGAATGGCTGAAACCACACATGGACCGTACCATCAATATGTTCGAACGCAACAAGAACTATCCGAGCGTCACCTTCTGGTCGTTGGGAAATGAAGCCGGAAACGGATATAATTTCTATCAGACTTACTTGTGGCTGAAAGAGGCTGACAAAGAGCTGATGAATCGCCCTGTCAACTATGAGCGTGCTCAATGGGAATGGAACTCCGATATGTATGTTCCGCAATATCCAGGTGCCGACTGGCTGGAAAATACAGGAAAGAACGGCAGCGACCGTCCTGTAGCTCCTTCCGAATATGCGCACGCAATGGGAAACTCCACCGGAAACCTGTGGGGACAATGGCAGGCGATTTACAAATATCCGAACCTACAGGGTGGATATATCTGGGACTGGGTAGACCAAGGTCTTCTCCAGAAAGATGAGAATGGAAGAGAATACTGGGCTTACGGAGGTGACTTCGGTGTAGACGCGCCGAGCGATGGCAACTTCCTCTGCAACGGTCTTGTCAATCCGGATCGTGGTCCGCATCCGGCAATGGCTGAAGTGAAATATGTACATCAGAATGTAGGCTTTGAGGCAGTAGATGCCGCTGCCGGTATATTCAAAATCACCAACCGTTTCTATTTCACCAATCTGAAAAAGTATCAGATTCACTATAACGTACTCGCTAACGGAAAGACTATAAAAGGTGGAAAAGTATCTTTGGATATTGCTCCGCAGGCATCCAAAGAATTCACCGTACCGGTAAACGGCTTGAAAGCCCAACCGGGAGTGGAATATTTTGTAAACTTCAGCGTGACAACCACAGAACCTGAACCGTTGATTCCAACAGGATATGAAATAGCATACGACCAGTTCCAGCTTCCTATCCAGGCAGAGAAAGCTATTTATAAAGCAAACGGTCCGGCACTGAAAACAACGACTCAAGGAGATGAGCTAATCGTTTCTTCTTCCAAAGTGAATTTTGTATTCAACAAGAATAGCGGATTAGTTACCTCGTATAAAGTGGACGGCACAGAATATTTCAAAGACGGATTTGGTATTCAGCCTAACTTCTGGCGTGCTCCTAATGATAATGATTATGGTAATGGCGCTCCTAAACGTTTACAGGTATGGAAGCAATCAAGCAAAAACTTCCACGTAACGGATGCAACCATGACAACAGAGAATAAGGTAGTTTCCTTAAATGTGACCTACTTATTGGCTGCCGGCAACTTGTATGTTGTCACGTACAAAATCTATCCGAACGGAGTAGTCAATGTAAATGCCAAATTCACGTCAACAGATATGCAGGCAACAGAAACTGAAGTTTCCGAAGCTACCCGCATGGCTACGTTTACTCCCGGAAGTGACGCTGCCCGCAAGGCCGCTTCCAAACTGGAAGTTCCCCGTATCGGTGTTCGTTTCCGCTTGCCGGCACAGATGAACAATGTACAATACTTTGGCCGTGGTCCGGAAGAGAACTATATCGACCGTAATCATGGAACCCTCGTTGGCGTATATAAGACAACAGCAGATAAAATGTACTTCAACTATGTACGTCCACAGGAAAACGGACATCACACCGATACCCGTTGGATCGCTTTATCTCCCGCCAAAGGAAACGGCTTGGTTTTGGTAGCCGACAGTACGATCGGTTTCAATGCCTTGCGCAATTCTATCGAAGACTTTGACTCTGAAGAGGCACTGCCCCACCCTTACCAATGGAATAACTTTAGCCCGGAAGAAGTAGCCAATCATGATGAGAATGCCGCCCGTAATGTATTGCGGAGAATGCATCATGTTAATGACATCGTTCCGAGAGATTTCGTAGAGGTTTGTGTGGACATGAAGCAACAAGGTGTAGGCGGATATGACAGTTGGGGTGCACGCCCGGAACCTTTCCACCAAATCCCGGCTAATCGTGATTACCATTGGGGCTTCACATTAGTACCTGTTCGCTCGGCTAATCAGGCCAACGAAGCGGCTAAATACGATTATCGATAACCTTAGTATAAATTTTTAAAGAAAAAACCCATGAAAGATTTATCTAGCATTGTAGCTAAATTTAAAGTCCAAGGTACGATAGAAGAAATCAAACCTTTGGGTACAGGACTTATTAACGACACTTACAAAGTAAACACCAAAGAAGCAGATGCTCCCAACTACGTTTTGCAACGCATCAATCATGCCATTTTTCAGAATGTAGAGATGCTTCAATCCAATATTACCGCTGTCACCAATCATATTCGCAAGAAACTAACAGAGGCAGGAGAATCGGATATAGAGCGCAAGGTTTTGAGTTTCCTCGAAACAGAAGAGGGGAAAGCATATTGGTTCGACGGTGATAGCTATTGGCGTGTGATGGTATTCATCCCACGCGCCAAAACGTATGAGACGGTGAATCCCGAATATTCAAATTATGCTGGAGAAGCTTTTGGTAACTTCCAGGCTATGTTGGCCGATATTCCGGAAACATTGGGTGAAACCATACCTGATTTCCACAACATGGAGTTCCGCCTCAAACAACTTCGTGAAGCTGTTGCGAAAGATGCTGCCGGACGGGTATCGGAAGTGAAATACTATCTGGACGAAATAGAGAAGCGTGCAGATGAAATGTGTAAAGCAGAACGTTTATATCGTGAAGGAAAACTCCCCAAACGTGTTTGCCACTGCGATACGAAAGTGAATAACATGATGTTCGACGAGGATGGCAAAGTGCTTTGTGTCATCGACCTGGATACGGTAATGCCCAGCTTTGTCTTCTCCGATTATGGCGATTTCCTTCGTACAGGCGCCAACACGGGTGATGAGGACGATAAAGACCTTGATCGTGTAAACTTCAATATGGAAATATTCAAAGCGTTTACCAAAGGCTATCTGAAAGGAGCCAAATCATTCCTGACTCCAATTGAGATAGAGAATCTCCCTTATGCAGCCGCTTTATTCCCATACATGCAGTGTGTACGGTTCTTGGCAGACTATATCAATGGAGATACTTATTATAAAATCAAATATCCGGAGCATAATTTGGTTCGTACTAAAGCACAATTCAAATTGCTTCAAAGCGTGGAAGCCAACACACCGGAAATGATCGCATTTATCAACGAATGCTTAAAGAGTTGAGAATAGAGGAAAAAAGAGAATGGAGAATTATCTATTTGGTAAAGGCTCCATTCTTCCAATGATAAACAATCGGACGGCGGAGAAACGGTTTCAGTTTCTCTGCCGTTTCTGTTGACATATAATCAGGAGTAGCCAATGTAACAGTCAATTCTGTATTTTCTTTATTAAAATCGGCTTTCATCAATAATATATCTGCCGAACGGCGTGCCTCGTCAAACTCATAAACACCTGCTGAATCCGGCGTATTCAAAAAGTCGCCCATCACAGGCAGGGTAATAAAGAGAGATGCTGTAAGCGGTTTCCAGTCATCTGTATAGAAACGGATGCTGCTGTCGCAGGCAGGTGCACAAGCTGTAGAGACTGTACAGATCACGTTCGTCGAGTCATTCAAAGCCAACACTTTCATCTGCCAGGTAGATTGAGAAGACATCTGCATACGAATATAATCTTTACTTAGATCAGTCATCTCCGACTTCTTGCCGAAACGATTCTCTACTTGCGCTTTCATCTTACTTTCCAGAAAGTCAATACAATCTTCCCGGTTTACTTTGGTTAGTAACGGGCTTAGAGAATCCGGCATATTCACAAACAGCGTTTTGGCTTCTTGTGCCCAAAGAGCGGTCGAAGCAAAGAGTCCGACAGCAGAAAAGAATATAGTGATTACAAATTTATTTATTTTCATATCTATCTTATTTAACCTGTGACAAACAGATTTTGTGTAACTGTTTTAATTTTTAGACCCCAAATATAAGAATATCATTCCGATTAACACCAGTATAAGGTCAATCGCTTTGCTTTTTAAATTCTTTTCACGGAAGAGAAGCGCACCGAAAGTGAAAGAGACTACTACACTTCCCCGACGGACCATCGAAACGATGGAAATCATGGAATCGTCATAGCTCAATGCGTAAAAGTAAACGAAATCGGCAGCCGAAAGGAAGATAGAAATCAGGATAATCGTCCAGTCCCAGCGAAACGGGGTGGTAGACTTTCTTTTAGGCCACCAAAGCAATAATAGAATAGGACACATAATAAACACCTGATAAACATTATACCAGGATTGTACCAGCATCGGATTCAGAGACTTCATCAGATACTTGTCATACAATCCGCTGATAGCACCTGTAATGGCAGCCAACACAATAAAGAATATCCATTTGTTATGTTTAAAATCAATTCCTTCTTTCTTCCCCGAACGACTTAACATAAAGAAAGAAACAATGGCCAGCATTACCCCGATCCATTGATAGAGATTCAACCGTTCGCCAAATACCAGCATCGCTCCCACGAGCACCATCACCGGACGAGTGGCGTTGATAGGTCCTACTATGGTTAAAGGCAGATGTTTCATTCCGAAATATCCGAATATCCACGAAGACAACACGATGAACGACTTGATGATGATATATTTATGCTGTTCCCAGCCAACAACGGGAACATCAAATATCGTTCCTCCCAACAGGTCCGGTTTATATACGGATATCAGGATAAACGGCAGAAAGATGAGACTGGAAAAAAATGTATTTAGAAACAAAACGGGAAGTACCGCATTATCTTTCAACGATTTCTTCTTGAATACATCATAAAAGCCCAGCAAAGTAGCCGAGAGAAATGCTAATAATAACCACATGAGAATATTTATTATTTATTATTCAAATATACTTTCGGGATATTCCACATTTACCAGAAACAGGGCTTGCCCCGGAGCAGATGTTCCGGCTTTGCAACGGTCTTGTTGTTCGATAACCCGCCGGAAGCCTTCGATAGTAAGTTTCCCCCGTCCCACTTCAATCAGCGTACCTACGATAGCTCGCACCATATTTCGCAGGAAACGGTCGGCACGGATGGTAAACACCCACGTAGCATCATCTTCCTGGGTCCATTCGGCATGAGTGATATGGCAGATATTGGTCTTTACATCCGTATGAAGTTTGCTGAAGCTCGTAAAGTCAGTGTACTCGAAAAGGGTACGTGCAGCTTCATTCATGAGTGCATAATCCAATTGATTATAAACTCGCCAACGATATTGCCGGTTAAAAGGATATTTCGATGTCGTTACATAATACTTGTAAGTTCGCGCAGTCGCATCAAAACGGGCATGCGCATCCGGCCGGACCCGGCAAACACGATAAATGGAAATATCGGGAGGTAACAAACGGTTTAATTTATCGGCAACTGATATTTCATCCAACGGCTCATCGAAGTCAAAATGAGCAACCATCAGGGAAGCATGTACCCCGGCATCTGTCCGACCTGCCCCTATTACTTCAATTTCGCGACGCAGAAAGGTAGACAATGCTTTCATCAGACATTCCTGCACACTAATCCCATTCGGTTGAATTTGCCAACCATGATAGTTGGTCCCGTCGTAAGCCAAATAAATAAAATACCTTTGCACGCTAATTCCTCATTTTAGGGTTTTCGCGCGCAAAATTAATCATTTTATCTCATTTATCTTTGTATAATTCACATAAACCTGTATATTTACAGAACAAAATAATCATGATTTACTAATACCCCACAATTATGAGTAGTACCATTTTCCTCATCATCGCCCTCGTCACGACAGGCATCTTTCTTATTCAATTCGTATTATCCATCTTTTTCGGAGATATAGATGCAGATGTAGACGTGGATGCTGATATCAGTAGCGTAGTTTCTTTTAAAGGACTTACCCATTTCGGAATTGGATTCGGATGGTACATGTATCTGGCGGGAAACACGGAAATTCAAAGTTACATAATCGGTATTCTAGTGGGTCTTTTCTTTGTTTTTGCCGTCTGGTTCCTCTATAAGAAAGCTTATCAACTGCAACAAGTGAACCACAACGAGCAAACCGATCAGCTTGTGGGACGGGAATGTGTGATCTATTTCAAACAAAGCGACAGCAAATATACTGTACAGACCACCCGGGACGGAGCCATGCGCGAAGTAGACGTCATCTCCGAATCCGGAAAAGCATATCAGACTGGCGACAGAACAATGATTACCAGCTACAAAGACGGAACGCTATTCATTCAATAATTATTCAAATACACAATTTTATGACACAAGAAATGTTAATCATGGCTGCTATATTAGTGGCAGTCATCCTACTCACTTTTATTGGTATCCTTTCGCGTTACCGCAAATGTAAGAGTGATGAAGTCCTCGTTGTATATGGTAAAACGGGAGGAGATAAGAAGTCGGCAAAGCTATATCATGGTGGTGCGGCTTTTGTATGGCCGATTATTCAGGGATATGAATTCCTGTCCATGAAACCAATGCAGATCGAATGTAAACTGACCGGTGCATTATCCGCTCAAAACATTCGTGTAGACGTGCCGACTACAATCACTGTAGCTATCAGCACCGATCCTGAAGTGATGCAAAACGCTGCTGAACGTATGCTGGGATTAACAATGGATGACAAGCAGAACTTAATTACTGATGTTGTATATGGTCAGATGCGTATGGTGATCGCCGATATGACTATCGAAGAATTAAATTCAGACCGAGATAAGTTCCTGGCTAAAGTGAAAGATAACATCGATACCGAACTTCGCAAATTCGGTTTGTATCTGATGAACATTAACATCAGTGACATTCGCGACGCTGCCAACTACATTGTCAACTTAGGTAAGGAAGCTGAAAGTAAAGCACTGAACGAAGCACAGGCTAACATCGAAGAACAGGAAAAGCTGGGTGCTATCAAAATTGCCAATCAGATAAAGGAACGTGAAACGAAAGTAGCAGAAACCCGCAAAGATCAGGATATTGCTATTGCAGAAACAAAGAAACAACAGGAAATCTCTGTTGCAAATGCGGATAAGGACAGAATCTCGCAAGTAGCCATCGCCAACGCGGAAAAAGAATCGCAAGTAGCAAAGGCTGAAGCTGAAAAGAATATCCGAATCGAGCAGGCAAATACCGAAAAGGAAAGCCGCGTTGCCGAACTGAATTCCGACATGGAAATCAAACAGGCGGAAGCTGCAAAGAAAGCTGCCATCGGACGAAATGACGCACAGAAAGAGGTAGCACTTTCCAATGCAGAACTAGCTGTAACACAAGCCAATGCCGACAAGCAAGCCGGTGAAGCTGCCGCGAAATCGGAAGCTGCCGTACAGACTGCACGCGAAATTGCGCAAAAGGAAGTGGAAGAAGCTAAGGCACGGAAAGTGGAATCTTCATTGAAGGCTGAAAAGATTGTTCCTGCGGAAATCGCCAGACAGGAAGCTATTCTTCAGGCAAATGCCATCGCTGAAAAGATTACCCGCGAAGCGGAAGCACGCGCAAAGGCTACTTTAGCACAAGCCGAAGCGGAAGCAAAAGCTATCCAAATGAAACTGGAAGCAGAAGCGGAAGGTAAGAAACGGTCATTACTTGCGGAAGCGGAAGGTTTCGAAGCAATGGTAAGAGCGGCCGAATCGAATCCGGCTATCGCTATCCAATATAAGATGGTAGACCAGTGGAAGGAAATCGCCGGCGAACAGGTGAAGGCATTCGAACACATGAACTTAGGAAATATCACCGTATTCGACGGAGGAAATGGTGGAACTAGTAATTTCCTGAATACATTAGTAAAGACAGTAGCTCCGAGCCTTGGCGTATTAGACAAACTTCCTATCGGTGAAACAGTGAAAGGTATTATCAATCCGGAAAGCAAAACGGAGGAAAAGCCTGCAACCAAAGCTGATGGAGAAAAAAGATAAGAAATAGTTGTAATCCGACATAATATACGCTGATGAGAAAAGAATGATCGCTTGTTCTCATCAGCGTTTGTTTTTTTATATAATTCAAATAAATCTTTGAATATTCCAGATTTATTACGTTCTTTGTGTTACATAAAATATGTAACGTAAAACATGTAATAAGTCATGAAGCCATATCGCTCATTCTTTGTATACAGTTACAATAATCCTGGAATGTCACCTATTTCGGTCAGCTCCGCTTAGGCACTAGAAATGATTTGGTTCTTCTTCAAATTCCGTGCTAGTAAAGCTCATTGAAAGGTTGATGGATAAAGGGATATCGGCATATTAGAAATAGCAAATAAATTATCCAAGCTATATGCATCTTAAAGTACCCCGGAATAGCCATGAATAAGGTTATTGAACATAAATAAGTAGCACGGAATTTGATTAAGAACCAATGATTTTTCGTAATCATTTCTCATATTCTCATACTTTACAAGATAATCACCTATAATTCAAAATATTAACACTATGAGAAATACTTTCCAAAAAAGGTGTTTCTCATAGTATTTTGCCTGAAATGCCATAAAAAGCAGGCATTTCTCATACCTTCATCATGCATTTCTCATACCGGGACTGCTATATAATACCTATCTAATCAATGTCAACCCAACCCGAAGATAAGGGAAAAAGGTAGTCAACTATTATCAGGGGATTACAGAATCAGATAGTCCCACATATTGTGGGAAAAGATTCCCTAGCTGGTGGGAATTTATTCCCTCATTTTGTGGGAACAAATTCCCATAATATGAGGGAATACTTTCCCACAATATATGGGACTAATGGAACTAACGGATATACTTACCCAAGATCATAGTATTCTACATATTCGTCAAATTGAGGCATTTCGGTAATTCCCCGCCTGCGGAAAAGTCCCTGTATGTATTCCTGCTCCTTCGGTTTAATCAGCCGTTCCTTGTTGCAACAACGGTAATAGATCGTTTTGCCGAAGTAGGCCATCATCTGTCGTTTGATAACGGTGGCATCAGCAAGCGGCACTTGGTCCAGCAAATGTTTCATACCCCGTGCAAAGAGCACCGGCTTTTCATCAATAAAGTAAGTACAGTCCCCACCATCGGAAGCGATATGTTCGGGATTAATAACCATTACAGTAGCCCGCTCTTTCGGCATTCGGAGAGATACTTGTCGTCGCAGGCATTTGTCCGCACGCAAACAATGTCCGTTCAAGCAATGAGCGAAGCTAACGGGCATAGAATTGTAATCGAAATCTGTTTTCATGTGTGTTATGTTTAGTGGGAAAGTGGCTTATTTTTATAAACCGCTACAAATGTATGAAAAATAGCTGGAGGACAAGAAATAAATACACTATTTACTTCAACATATTGATAAAATCTTTATATTTGCCTCCAACATCAACACAGGAACTTATAAGACTATATCTCTCCTGCAAAACTATAAAACAGAATAATCATGAAGACAAAACATTTACTTGGAGCACTACTGTCATTTCTCTATACAATTATTTTTTTTAGCTGTGGAAATAACGATGAAAAAAAGATATATTCTTTATCCTTCGAAAAAGAGTATTACGAACGACCTTTGTTAGGAACAACCAATATCACCATCACAGGTGGAAATAGGGACTACACCGTAACTGTAGAAAAAACTGACATTTTAAATATAGATGTAGATTTATCCAGTTCGATAGGAATGGGAAGCTTAAGGATCACCCCCAAAAAAGAAAGGAGAAACAAAGGTGAAAGTAAAAGATAATATCACCAACGAAACGGCTGATTTAAGAATTAAAATTACAGACAGTTATTTGGCATACGCTATAAAAAAAGGTAATCATCCGGCACTTTCTAATGGCACTATAGTTTATCTTATTAACAATGAAGCTAAAGATTGCTATTTTTTCCGTTATATTGAGTCTAGAGACGAAATATCTCGTACTCCAATAGCAAAAGGAACATACGATTTTTTCACCAAGTTAGAAAGCGGTTCCGGCAACTCGTCTCCTACATACGCCATACCTTATTTAACACTAAACTATGCATCTGACGAACAAGGAAATTTCAGCGATGCAACAGTTCCTCCCACCCCTCACAAATTAAGATTTGAACTATACGATGGAGTTACGAGTGCAAATGCCGTTCTAAATCTTATATCAAAATTTCTAGATATAGATTGGAAAGAACTTGTAGAAAAAGCTCTTACCAGAAGTGAACATACAATAGTACCCACACTAAAAACAACAATTGACAATACAGATTATACCATAATAGGGATACTAAACACCTATCCTGAAATACCAGAGAATATTTTGGAATAACCCCAAAGTATGAGCCAGAAAATAATGCAAAGCATAGAACGTATGAAAAAATAGCGTATATTTGCGAGCAAAAAATATAAAATGACTATTTATAAGCTTCGCATATTACCGCTATCTTTACTAGTTATTGGGCTTACAACGCTTACTTCGGGCTGCAAAAAGAAAGACATGTCGCTGAAACTGAATGAGCCACGCAATATTCGTGGCGTCGTCAGCTATAAACGTTCTTTCCCTGATTTGAATGACGCACATCTGGAAGTAGCCAAAAAGATAGGTATCCGTCCATTGGCAGACCGGGAAGCAGCAGAAGATATGAAAGAAAAGCTAACTCATATTACCGACAATGAGTTTTATGTAGTAGATTCACTGACACACTCTATCCCCTATCTCGTACCGCGTGCCAGTGCACTGCTCGATACAATCGGTTCCAATTTCCTCGATTCATTGGCAGCCAAAGGTCTAAACCCCAACCAGGTAATTATTACTTCCGTACTGCGTACCGAAAACGATGTGAAACGCCTCCGCCGTCGCAACGGAAATGCTTCCGCCAACTCGGCACACTGCTTTGGAGCCACCTTTGATGTCAGTTGGAAACGTTTCAAAAAGGTAGAAGACAAGGATGGAAGACCGTTACAGGATGTAAGTGCCGATACACTGAAACTTGTCTTGTCCGAGGTTTTAAGAGACCTGCGACAAGCTGAAAAATGCTACATCAAATATGAATTGAAGCAAGGATGTTTCCATATCACCGCCCGATAAATACCTTTTTTCAAAATCTTTGACTAGCATATCATAAAACCTTCAAGGTAAATTTTGTGTTAAGATGGAAAACAGCTATCTTTGTATGAATCCAACGCTAAAAGAATCAGATTATGAGCAAGCTATATCCTATCGGCATACAGAATTTTGAAAGTCTCCGTAACGATGGTTATCTCTATGTAGATAAAACCAGACTCATTTACCAATTAGTAAAAACCGGCCGTTACTATTTTCTTAGCCGTCCCCGCCGCTTTGGGAAGAGTCTGCTTATATCTACTCTTGAAGCATACTATCAGGGAAAGAAAGAACTATTCGAAGGATTGGCTATCGAACAACTGGAAAAAGACTGGATCAAACACCCGATATTACACCTTGATTTAAATATCGAGAAATATGATACTCCCGAAAGTCTGGACCAAATACTCAATGACAATCTGGAACATTGGGAAAGCCTGTATGGCACACGCCCGTCGGAAGTTTCCTTTTCTTTACGCTTTGCAGGCATCATACAGCGGGCTTACGAACAGACCGGGCAACGTGTCGTTATCCTTGTAGACGAATATGACAAACCTATGCTGCAAGCTATCGGAAACGAAGAACTGCAAAAATATTACCGAAACACACTAAAGCCTTTCTATGGAGCATTAAAGAGTAAAGACGGATGCATCAAACTCGGATTCCTTACAGGTGTCACCAAATTCGGAAAAGTCAGTGTATTCAGCGACCTGAACAATCTGATTGATATTTCAATGGATGAACAGTACGTGGAACTCTGCGGCATCACAGAGAAAGAAATCCACGACAATATGGAAGAAGACTTGCATATCTTGGCTGATAAGCAAAAAATGACTTATGAGGAGGTATGCTCCGAACTGAAAGAATGTTATGATGGTTATCATTTCGTAGAAAACTCCATAGGAATATACAACCCATTCAGTTTGCTCAACACATTCTATAAGATGAAATTCGGTAGTTACTGGTTTGAGACCGGCACCCCGACTTATCTGGTAGAATTACTAAAGAAATCCAATTACAATCTCCAACGTATCACGCATGAAGAAACGGATGCAGATGTACTGAACAGCATTGATTCGACGTCCCGAAATCCTATTCCGGTCATCTATCAAAGTGGATATCTTACTATCAAAGGATTCGACAAAGAGTTTGGAACTTATCGCCTGGGATTTCCCAATCGGGAAGTAGAAGAAGGTTTTGTTAAATATCTTCTTCCATTCTACACAAACATAGATGCTATCGAGTCACCATTCCAAATTCGTAAATTTGTAGCCGAAGTACGAAGCGGTGATTATGATGCCTTTTTCCGCCGCCTACAAAGTTTCTTTGCCGATACACCTTACGAATTGGTACGCGATTTGGAACTACATTATCAAAATGTACTCTTCATCGTATTTAAACTCATTGGATTCTATGTAAAAGCAGAGTATCATACCTCACAAGGACGCATTGACCTCGTCCTGCAAACCGATCATTTCATCTATGTAATGGAATTCAAGCTAGAGGGAACCGCCGAAGAAGCTCTGCAACAAATCAATGACAAACATTATGCACAAGCATTTGCTGCCGACAAGCGACAAATATTTAAAATAGGCATTAATTTCAGTAATGAAACAAGAAACATCGAAAAGTGGATAGTAGAAGATTTGCAGTAAAATTCACCTCCAAACAATCAGAGAATCCAAAACGTTTGATTAAATTTGCAGAAATTTTTCTTTAATACAACTTAATGATAGAGAAGCTGATTGTTCTTGAGGACATTGATCCGGTTATTTTTTACGGTGTAAACAACGCCAACATACAGTTAATTAAAGCTTTATATCCAAAGCTACGCATAGTTGCCCGAGGCAATGTCATCAAAGTGCTGGGCGACGAGGAAGAAATGTGTGCCTTCGAGGAAAATATCACCAAACTTGAAAAGTACTGCGCCGAATATAATTCACTGAAAGAAGAAGTCATCATTGACATTATAAAAGGAAATGCTCCGCAAGCGGAACAGACAGGAAACGTGATTGTGTTCAGCGTCACGGGCAAGCCTATCATCCCCCGAAGCGAAAACCAGTTGAAACTGGTAGAAGGATTCGCCAAAAATGATATGGTATTCGCCATCGGTCCGGCAGGTTCGGGAAAAACATACACTGCTATCGCCCTTGCCGTGCGTGCATTGAAAAACAAAGAAATCAAAAAAATCATTCTTAGCCGCCCCGCCGTAGAAGCCGGAGAAAAACTCGGTTTCCTGCCCGGCGACATGAAAGATAAGATCGATCCATACCTACAACCTTTATATGACGCCTTGCAGGATATGATACCTGCCGCCAAGTTAAAGGAATACATGGAATTGAACATTATCCAGATTGCCCCGTTAGCCTTTATGCGCGGACGTACGCTGAATGATGCAGTCGTTATATTGGACGAAGCCCAGAATACTACCGCCCAACAAATCAAAATGTTCCTCACCCGTATGGGGATGAACACCAAGATGATTGTGACGGGAGACATGACACAGATTGACCTTCCCGCTTCACAAACGTCAGGATTGGTGCAAGCCCTCCGCATCTTGAAGGGAGTGAAAGGGATCAGTTTTGTTGAACTGAATAAGAAAGATATTGTACGCCATAAACTGGTGGAACGTATCGTGGATGCTTACGAAAAGTTCGATAAAGAAGCGAAAGCCGAACGGAACGGTTCACCACAGAGGACACAGAGTACACAGAGGATTTAATCCAAATATCTCAATGAAGACTCTGTGTATTCCGTGTCCTCCGTGGTGAAATTAAAGAAAGAAGCATAATTTTAATATATATATCATTATGAAAGCATTAACAAAAACAGATTTCAACTTTCCGGGACAGAAAAGTGTGTACCACGGAAAAGTGCGCGATGTGTACAACATCAACGGCGAAAAACTCGTCATGGTAGCAACCGACCGTATTTCGGCCTTTGACGTAGTACTACCTGAAGGTATTCCTTACAAAGGACAAATGCTGAACCAGATTGCAGCTAAATTCCTCGATGCCACTACTGACATCTGTCCGAACTGGAAAATGGCTACTCCGGACCCAATGGTAACAGTGGGTGTGTTGTGTGAAGGTTTTCCGGTGGAAATGATTGTACGTGGTTACCTGTGCGGTAGCGCATGGCGGGCTTACAAAAGCGGTGTACGCGAGATTTGCGGCGTAAAATTGCCGGACGGAATGCGCGAAAACCAAAAATTCCCCGAACCGATCGTCACTCCGACTACGAAAGCAGAAATGGGATTGCACGACGAAGACATCTCTAAAGAAGAAATCCTGAAACAGGGATTGGCTACTCCGGAAGAGTATGAAATCCTCGAAAAATATACATTAGCCCTTTTCAAACGCGGTACTGAAATCGCAGCAGAACGCGGACTGATTCTCGTAGATACAAAATACGAATTCGGCAAGCACAACGGTACTATCTACCTGATGGACGAAATCCACACTCCAGATTCAAGCCGTTATTTCTATGCTGAAGGTTACCAGGAACGTTTCGAAAAAGGCGAACCCCAGAAACAACTTTCTAAAGAGTTCGTTCGCGAATGGTTGATGGAAAACGGTTTCCAGGGCAAAGACGGTCAGAAAGTGCCTGAAATGACTCCGGCTATCGTACAAAGCATCAGTGACCGTTACATCGAATTGTTCGAAAACATCACCGGTGAGAAGTTTGTGAAAGAAGATACCACCAACATCGCTGAACGTATATTCAAAAACGTTGAAACGTTCTTGAATCGTTGATAGTCAACAAATGACAGATAATAAATGATAGTTGACAGATAATGAATGACAGTTCGTATGCAATTCATCGCATATAACTTCAACCTTAATTATTATCCGCCAACTATCATTTATCAACTATCATCTTCCAACTATCATTTATCAACTATCAATTAAAAAGAATGGACTACCCACAACAACATATCAAGCCTTACGACGAAGAAGGAAAAAAGACCGAGCAAGTGGAACGAATGTTCGACAACATCGCGCATGCATACGATAAGCTGAACCATACCTTATCTCTAGGTATCGACCGCAGCTGGCGCAAAAAAGCGATTGCCTGGTTACGCCCTTTCCAACCGCAGCGTATGATGGATGTAGCTACCGGCACAGGAGATTTTGCTATCCTCGCCTGTCGTAAACTGCAACCTGCCGAACTGATCGGGACGGACATCTCGGAAGGCATGATGAATGTGGGACGTGAAAAAGTAAAAAAGGAAGGACTATCGGACAAGATCTCTTTTGCCCGGGAGGACTGTACTTCACTCTCTTTTGCCGACAATGATTTTGACGCCATCACCGTAGCTTTCGGTATCCGCAATTTCGAAGACCTCGACAAAGGACTCTCCGAAATGTGCCGTGTATTGAAACCGGGCGGTCATCTTGTGATTTTGGAACTTACCACTCCGGACCGTTTCCCGATGAAACAATTGTTTTCCATCTACTCAAAAGTCGTCATTCCATTATTGGGCAAACTGCTCTCCAAAGATAACAGTGCCTACCGCTATCTGCCGGATACCATCAAAGTATTTCCTCAAGGGGAAGTGATGAAAGGAGTCATCGCCCGAGCCGGATTTAGCGAAGTCAACTTCAAACGGCTGACCTTTGGCATCTGCACTCTTTATACCGCAACAAAATAGCAATTCATTGTGAATGATTAATTTAACCCTTATTATATTATGGAAAAATATGGTTTAATCGGCTATCCTCTGCGACATTCATTTTCTATCGGATACTTTAATGAGAAGTTCAAATCCGAAGGAATCAATGCAGAGTATGTGAATTTCGAGATTCCCAGTATCAATGACTTCATGGAAGTGATCGAAGAGAATCCCAACCTGTGCGGGCTCAATGTCACCATCCCTTACAAAGAACAAGTGATTCCTTTTCTGGATGAACTCGATCGTGACACCGCAAAGATAGGCGCAGTCAATGTAATTAAAATCATTCGCCAGCCAAAAGGAAAAGTCAAATTGGTGGGTTACAACTCCGATATCATTGGATTCACTCAATCCATCCAGCCCTTGTTGCAGCCTCATCACAAGAAAGCGTTGATTTTGGGTACCGGCGGAGCTTCCAAAGCTGTCTACCACGGTCTGAAGAATCTAGGTATCGAAAGCATCTTCGTATCGCGCACCCACAAAGCCGACGATATGCTGATTTATGAAGAACTGACTCCCGAAATTATGGCAGAATACACAGTCATTGTCAATAGTACCCCCGTAGGAATGTTTCCTAAGGTAGATTTCTGCCCTAATATCCCTTATGAACTTCTGACACCAAACCATTTGCTCTACGATTTGTTATATAATCCGAACGTTACGCTGTTCATGAAAAAAGGAGAAGCGCAAGGGGCTGTTGTGAAAAACGGCCTGGAAATGCTCCTGCTTCAGGCATTTGCCGCCTGGGAGATATGGCATAAATAAGGGTTAGAGAGAAGTTTTTATGAGGAGAAAAGTAGTATATAGCATCATTTTTATCATGCTGGCATTGACCGGCTGCACCATCGGAGGAAGTTTTTATATGTTAAACTTCTCATTGACTCCGAATGGCAAAATTTTGTCTAAAGATGCTGACTCTTATCCTTTTATGTATAAAAACTACCCTTTCTTGCGTCCATGGGTGGATAGTCTGAAACAGGTGGATGCACTGAAAGACACTTTCATTATTAACCCACACGGAATACAACTGCATGCTTATTATGTGGCTGCTCCCCAACCCACCAGCAAGACCGCAGTCATTGTACACGGATATACGGATAATGCTATCCGCATGTTTATGATCGGTTATCTGTATAATCGCGATTTAGGATATAATATATTACTTCCCGATCTGCAACATCAGGGAGAAAGTGAAGGCCCTGCCATTCAAATGGGCTGGAAAGACCGTTGGGACGTGTTGCAATGGATGAACATCGCCAATGAAATCTTCGGAGACAGCACACAGATGGTTGTACACGGAATTTCAATGGGAGGTGCAACGACCATGATGGTGTCCGGTGAGGAGCAAAAGCCGTTTGTCAAATGCTTTGTAGAAGATTGCGGTTACACCAGTGTATGGGATGAATTCTCACACGAGTTGAAAACAAGTTTCCATCTTCCTCCTTTTCCACTCATGTACACCACAAGCTGGCTTTGCGAAAAGAAATATGGATGGAATTTCAAAGAAGCTTCTTCACTGAAACAGGTAGCCAAATCACAACTTCCAATGTTATTTATCCACGGGGACAAAGACACGTATGTGCCTACCTGGATGGTATACCCGCTTTACGAAGCCAAACCGGAGCCCAAAGAACTATGGATTGTGCCGGGAGCGGCCCATGCTGTTTCATACCAAGAGAATAAACAGGAGTACACCGACCGAGTCCGTGCATTCGTCGGGCGATACATCCATTAAACCTATTATAACAAGGAGTTTTAGATTCATAACAGAAAAAGTTTCTATATTTGCAAAGATAAAACAAGCGTTATGAAATCAATATTAACTTTTATACTAGCAACTTTTCTTCTGTTCCCACTACAAGCTCAAGAGAAAGTATATACGGTAGACAACCTTCCGAAAGTTCACCTGCAAAACAAAATGCAATATGTTTGCAACCCGGCCGGCATACTTTCACAGGCTGCTTGTGACAGTATAGACTCCATGCTTTATGCCTTGGAACAACAAACAGGAATTGAAACAGTGGTTGCCGTAGTTCCCTCAATTGGAGAAGAAGATTGTTTCGACTTCTGTCATCAGCTGCTTAATAAATGGGGTGTAGGAAAAAAAGGCAAAAACAATGGATTGGTCATTTTATTAGTCACCGATCAACGCTGTATACAGTTCTATACCGGTTATGGTCTGGAAGGAGTACTTCCTGATGCTATCTGCAAAAGGATTCAAACAAGATATATGATTCCTTACCTCAAAGATGGGAATTGGGATGCAGGAATGGTGGCTGGTCTAAAAGCGACTTGCCAGCGGCTCGACGGTTCGATGGAAAATGATGCTCTCTCCGATTCGAATGACGGTGGTTCTTTTGATTTTATTCTTGCCATCCTTTGTTTTATCGCCATTGGCGGAGGTCTTGCTTTCTTTTCGGCACGCAAACAAAGTCGCTGTCCGAATTGTGGTAAACATCAATTGCAGAGAAGCGGAAGCAGAGTCGTATCCCGGATTAATGGAGTGAAGACCGAAGATGTCACCTATACATGTAGAAACTGCGGACATACCATCATACGTCGCCAGCAAAGTTATGATAATGACTACCATCACCGGGGAGGTGGCGGAGGCGGTCCATTTATCGGCGGCTTTGGCGGAGGCAGTTTCGGAAGCGGAGGCGGCTTCGGTGGGGGCAGCTTCGGCGGAGGAATGGGCGGAGGCGGTGGTGCCGGTTCTCGTTTCTAAAGAAAACAAGTAAAAAAAACAAATTATCAAATTCTATAAAAACAAGAAACATGAAGAAGTCAATTATTATCATCTTAGCCGTTGTGGCTATCCTTGTTATATGGGCAGTAAGTGTATATAACGGTCTGGTTACTATGGACGAGAATGTAAGTGGTCAATGGGCAAATGTAGAAACTCAATATCAACGTCGTGCCGACCTGATTCCTAACTTGGTAAACACAGTGAAAGGATATGCGACACATGAAAAGGAAACATTGGAAGGAGTTGTTGCCGCACGTAGCCAGGCTACTCAAATCAAAGTAGATGCTGCCGACCTGACACCGGAAAAGCTGGCGCAATACCAAAAGGCACAAGGTGCTGTAACATCAGCATTGGGCAAGTTATTAGCCATCACCGAGAATTATCCGGACCTGAAAGCTAACCAGAACTTCCTGGAACTTCAAGCTCAACTGGAAGGAACGGAAAATCGTATCAATGTAGCACGCAAAAACTTCAATGATGCTGCACAAGCTTATAACACCAATATCCGCCGTTTCCCGAAGAATATCTTTGCAGGAATGTTCGGCTTCGATAAGAAAGCATATTTTGAAGCAGAAGAAGGAAGCGAGAAAGCTCCGAAGGTAGAATTCTAAAAAAGATTTGATTTACCCAAAAAGATACTTGATATCATCTGAGATATTTATCTCGGCATTTTTTCATTAGATAAAACACTTCTATATTAAGAGTTAAATTCATAGTTTTCATTATTATGAATTTAACTCTTAATTTTCTATTATTTTTCTCCTTTTCAATAGAATATTCTAAAGTATAAAAGTTAATGATTAACATTTACTAGTACCTAGTTGGCTGTACCAAAAAAAAGCTGTACTTTTGCAGCCGTATACAAAATAATTCTATAACTCATGAGTAATCAACGATACATGATGCGTGGAGTAAGCGCATCAAAAGAAGATGTGCACAACGCCATCAAGAACATCGACAAAGGAATCTTCCCGAAAGCATTCTGTAAAATTATTCCCGATATATTGGGAGGTGACCCGGAATATTGCAACATTATGCATGCCGATGGTGCCGGAACCAAATCATCTCTTGCTTATATGTACTGGAAAGAAACGGGTGACTTATCCGTTTGGAAAGGTATTGCACAGGATGCATTGATTATGAATATCGACGACCTGCTTTGTGTAGGTGCCGTAGACAATATCCTTGTTTCTTCTACCATTGGACGTAACAAACTGTTGATTCCGGGAGAAGTAATCTCCGCCATCATCAACGGAACAGATGAATTACTAGCCGAACTCCGCGAAATGGGTGTAGGCGTATATGCAACCGGTGGTGAAACTGCTGATGTCGGCGATTTGGTACGTACCATCATCGTTGACTCTACCGTAACTTGCCGTATGAAACGTTCAGACGTTATCGACAATGCCAATATCCGTCCGGGTGACGTGATCGTTGGGTTGGCTTCTTACGGACAAGCTACTTACGAAAAAGAATACAATGGCGGTATGGGTAGCAACGGTTTGACGAGTGCCCGTCACGACGTATTCGGCAAATATCTTGCTGAAAAATATCCGGAAAGCTATGATGCTGCAGTTCCTGAAGAGTTAGTTTATTCCGGTAAGTTAAAACTAACAGACAGCGTAGAAGATTCTCCGATTGATGCAGGTAAGTTAGTACTCTCTCCTACTCGTACATACGCACCGGTAGTCAAAAAATTACTTGATGCATTGCGTCCGGAAATCCACGGAATGGTACACTGCTCCGGTGGTGCACAAACTAAAGTTCTGCATTTTGTAGAAAACGTACGTGTAGTAAAAGATAATCTTTTCCCTGTTCCTCCTTTATTCAAAACGATCCAGGAACAAAGCGGTACGGACTGGGCAGAAATGTACAAGGTATTCAATATGGGACATCGCCTCGAAGTTTATCTGTCACCGGAACATGCAGAAGAAGTAATAGCTATTTCCGAGTCATTCGGTATTCCGGCACAGATTGTAGGACGTGTTGAAGCATGCGAGCAAACAGAATTAATCATTAAGAGCGAATTCGGAGAATTTAGATATTAAAGAATGGCAGACAATAGTACCATACTAGAAAAATTAGACGGACTCGTAGCCCGTTTTGAAGAAATATCTACCCTTATCACAGACCCGTCAGTGATTGCCGATCAGAAACGTTATGTCAAGTTGACTAAAGAATATAAAGAATTAGACGACTTGATGAAAGCAAGGAAAGAATATATCCAATTACTGGGTAATATTGAAGAAGCTAAAAATATCCTTGCCAATGAATCGGACGCTGAAATGCGCGAAATGGCGAAAGAAGAAATGGACAATAGTCAAGAGCGCCTTCCGGTATTGGAAGAAGAAATCAAACTGATGCTTGTTCCTGCCGACCCGCAAGACAGCAAGAACGCTATTCTCGAAATCCGCGGAGGTGCAGGAGGCGACGAAGCAGCTATCTTTGCCGGCGACCTCTTCCGTATGTATGCCAAATTCTGTGAAACCAAAGGTTGGAAAATGGAAGTTTCCAATGCGAACGAAGGAACAGCCGGTGGATTCAAAGAAATTGTTTGTAGTGTGACAGGCGATAATGTATATGGAATTTTAAAATACGAATCGGGAGTACACCGCGTACAGCGTGTTCCTGCGACGGAAACGCAAGGACGTGTTCACACTTCAGCCGCATCCGTGGCCGTGCTTCCCGAAGCTGAAGAATTCGATGTAGTCATCAACGAAGGAGAAATCAAATGGGACACTTTCCGAAGCGGCGGTGCCGGCGGACAGAATGTAAACAAGGTAGAATCCGGAGTACGTCTGCGCTATATCTGGAAGAACCCGAACACCGGTATTGCCGAAGAAATCCTTATCGAATGTACCGAGACACGCGACCAGCCGAAAAACAAAGAGCGCGCCTTGGCCCGTCTCCGTACTTTTATCTACGACAAAGAACATCAGAAATATATCGATGACATTGCCTCCAAACGTAAGACAATGGTATCTACCGGAGACCGTTCAGCCAAAATACGAACTTACAACTATCCCCAAGGACGTATCACCGACCACCGCATCAACTATACAATCTATAATCTGGCAGCCTTCATGGACGGAGACATCCAGGATTGTATCGACCATCTGATCGTAGCGGAAAATGCAGAACGCCTGAAAGAAAGCGAACTTTAGAGAAGTGGAGAGTTGAGAATTGAGAGTTGAGAACGGTTTCTTAAAATAGTAAATAGTAAATTGCAAAATAGTAAATAACAAGATGGATAAGCAACAATTATTTGAAAACATAAAGCGCAAAAAATCATTCCTTTGTGTAGGACTTGATACTGACATCAAGAAAATCCCGGAACATCTGTTGAAAGAAGAAGATCCGATCTTCGCATTCAACAAAGCAATCATTGACGCGACAGCTGATTTGTGTATCGCCTACAAACCCAATCTGGCTTTCTATGAAAGCATGGGTGTAAAAGGATGGATCGCATTCGAAAAGACAGTAAAATATATCAAAGATAACTATCCGGATCAATTCATCATCGCTGACGCAAAGCGTGGTGACATCGGAAATACTTCTGCAATGTATGCCCGCACATTCTTTGAAGAATTGGATATCGACTCTGTAACAGTAGCCCCCTACATGGGTGAAGACAGCGTTACTCCGTTCCTTACCTACGAAGGCAAATGGGTGATCCTGTTGGCATTGACTTCCAACAAAGGATCTCATGACTTCCAATTGACAGAAGACGTAAACGGCGAACGTCTGTTCGAGAAAGTATTACGCAAATCACAGGAATGGGCTGGCGATGACCGCATGATGTATGTGGTAGGTGCTACTCAAGGACGTGCTTTTGAGGACATCCGCAAGATTGTCCCGAACCATTTCCTTCTCGTACCAGGCGTGGGAGCACAAGGCGGTTCACTCGAAGAAGTTTGCAAATATGGTATGAACAGTACATGCGGATTGATTGTTAACTCGTCGCGTGGTATTATCTACGTAGATAAAACAGAGAAATTTGCAGAAGCTGCCCGCACCGCCGCACAAGAAGTGCAAGCACAAATGGCTGAACAACTCAAAGCAATTCTCTGAAAAGGGAAAAAGGATCTCTAAAGAAAACGAATGCCTTACGAAAGAAAGATAATTAACGACCCCGTATTCGGGTTCATCAATATTCCAAAGGGGTTACTGTACGATATAGTACGGCATCCCCTTTTGCAGCGTCTTACCCGCATCAAGCAAGTAGGATTGTCATCTGTTGTGTACCCCGGTGCGCAACACACCCGCTTCCAACACTCCTTAGGTGCTTTTCACTTAATGAGTGAAGCTATCACCCAACTGGCCTCCAAAGGCAATTTTATCTTTGATAGTGAAGCGGAAGCCGTGCAGGCCGCCATCCTGTTGCATGATATAGGACACGGTCCTTTCTCGCATGTGCTGGAAGACACGATTGTAAAAGGAGTCTCACACGAAGAGATTTCTCTCATGTTGATGGAACGGATGAACAAAGAGATGAACGGCCAGCTAAGTCTTGCCATTCAAATCTTCAAGGACGAATACCCGAAACGCTTTCTGCATCAACTCGTAAGCGGTCAGTTGGATATGGACCGACTTGATTATCTTCGCCGCGATAGCTTTTATACAGGCGTAACGGAAGGTAACATCGGCTCTGCCCGAATCATCAAAATGCTTGATGTAGCGGATGACCGTTTGGTTGTCGAATCCAAAGGGATCTATTCTATCGAGAATTTCCTCACGGCACGCCGCCTGATGTACTGGCAAGTATACCTGCATAAGACGTCCGTGGCATACGAAAAGATGCTGATTAGTACTCTATTGCGTGCCAAAGAACTGGCTTCACAAGGAGTGGAACTATTTGCATCACCCGCATTACGTTTTTTCCTTTACAATGATATCAATCCTACGGAATTCTATAACAACCCCGACTGTCTGGAGAATTTTATCCAGCTGGACGACAACGATATATGGACAGCCTTGAAAGTGTGGAGCACCCACACCGATAAAGTACTTTCCACTTTAAGCACGGGAATGATAAACCGAAATATCTTTAAAGTGGAAATTTCGTCGGAACCTATTAGTGAGGACAGAAAAAAAGAATTAACTTTGCACATCAGCCAGCAACTAGGCATAACCCTTTCCGAAGCGAACTATTTTGTCTCTACCCCCAGCATCGAAAAGAATATGTATGACCCGGCAGATGACAGTATTGATATTATCTACAAAGACGGCACTATCAAAAATATTGCCGAAGCATCGGACATGCTGAACATCTCATTATTGTCCAAAAAGGTAAAGAAATACTATCTCTGCTATCAGAGATTACACAGATAAGTATAAAATATTCATGCAATAACACGGAAATCTGAAAAAAAAATCCGTTATTTGTGAACTAATTAAATTTTAAATAAAAGACATGGAGTTCTCGGCTAAGCAAATTGCAGCATTTATCCAAGGGGAAATCATTGGAGACGAAAACGCTACGGTACACACATTCGCTAAAATTGAAGAGGGAATGCCCGGAGCAATTTCTTTCCTGTCAAATCCCAAATATACACCTTACATCTACGAGACACAATCAAGCATTGTCCTGGTTAATAAGGACTTCACTCCCGAACACGAAATTAAAGCTACTCTTATCAAAGTAGACAATGCATACGAAAGTCTGGCTAAATTGCTCAATCTTTATGAGATGAGCAAGCCTAAGAAACAAGGTATAGATTCATTAGCTTTCGTTGCACCCAGCGCCAAAATTGGTGAGAATGTATACATCGGTGCTTTTGCCTATATCGGCGAAAATACCGTGATTGGAGATAATACTCAAATTTACCCGCACACTTTCGTTGGAGATGGCGTGAAGATAGGCAACAGTTGCCTGCTTTACTCCAATGTAAATGTTTATCATGATTGCCGCATAGGTAATGAATGTATCCTTCATTCGGGTGCAGTGATCGGAGCTGACGGATTTGGCTTTGCTCCCACTCCGAACGGCTACGATAAGATTCCGCAAATCGGAATTGTCATTCTGGAAGATAAAGTAGATATAGGTGCTAATACGTGTGTAGACCGTGCTACAATGGGAGCTACGGTAGTACACAGCGGTGTCAAGTTAGACAATCTGATACAAATAGCACACAATGATGAAATAGGTTCGCATACCGTTATGGCTGCGCAAGCCGGAATTGCCGGTTCTACCAAAGTGGGTGAATGGTGTATGATCGGTGGTCAGGTAGGTATTGCAGGACATGCTAAAATAGGAGATAAAGTTGGATTAGGCGCACAATCAGGTGTGCCGGGAGACATCAAGTCCGGTAGCCAGCTTATCGGAACTCCTCCTATGGAACTGAAGCAATATTTCAAATCATCCATTGCACAAAGAAGCCTGCCGGATATGCAGAAAGAACTGCGTAACTTGCGCAAAGAAGTAGAAGAATTAAAACAACTATTAAATAAGTAAATAAGTAACCAATGCTGAAACAAAAAACGCTGAAAGATAGCTTTTCACTGAGCGGGAAAGGTCTTCACACTGGACTTGATCTCACTGTAACATTCAATCCAGCTCCGGACAATCACGGATATAAAATCCAACGCATTGACGTAGAAGGACAACCAACTATCGACGCAGTAGCCGACAATGTAACAGAAACCACCCGTGGTACTGTATTGTCGAAAAATGGAGTCAAAGTAAGCACCATTGAACATGGTATGGCAGCCCTTTACGCATTGGGCATTGATAACTGCCTGATCCAAGTTAACGGACCGGAATTTCCTATTTTAGATGGTAGTGCACAATATTACGTACAAGAAATAGAACGTGTAGGAACAGTAGAACAAAATGCCGTCAAAGACTTTTATATTATCAAGTCTAAAATTGAGTTCCGGGATGAAACGACTGGTTCTTCTATCATTGTACTACCTGACGAGAATTTCAGTCTGAATGTACTGGTTTCTTACGATTCGACTATTATCCCGAATCAGTTTGCTACCCTTGAAGATATGCATAATTTCAAAGACGAAGTGGCTGCCAGCCGTACTTTCGTCTTTGTTCGTGAAATAGAGCCGTTGCTCTCCGCCGGATTGATTAAAGGTGGCGACCTGGACAATGCGATCGTAATCTACGAACGCAAGATGTCACAGGAAAGCTTCGATAAGTTGGCAGATGTGATGGGAGTACCTCACATGGATGCCGATCAGTTAGGCTATATCAATCACAAACCGTTAGTTTGGCCCAATGAATGTGCCCGTCACAAACTGCTTGATGTCATCGGTGACCTCGCTCTAATTGGAAAACCGATTAAAGGTCGTATCATCGCTACCCGTCCGGGACACACCATCAACAATAAATTTGCCCGTCAGATGCGGAAAGAAATCCGTCTGCACGAAATACAGGCACCAAGTTACGACTGTAACCGTGAACCAATAATGGATGTAAACCGTATCCGCGAATTGTTACCGCACCGCTATCCTTTCCAACTGGTGGACAAAGTGATTGAAATTGGTGCCAACTACATTGTAGGTATTAAAAATATCACAGCCAACGAACCTTTCTTCCAGGGACATTTTCCACAGGAGCCCGTTATGCCGGGAGTACTTCAAGTGGAAGCAATGGCACAAGTCGGAGGCTTGCTCGTCTTGAATTCCGTAGATGATCCTGAACGTTATTCTACCTATTTCATGAAAATAGATGGAGTGAAATTCCGTCAGAAAGTAGTGCCGGGAGATACAATCATCTTTCGTGTAGAACTGCTGGCACCTATCCGCCGTGGCATTTCTACCATGAAAGGATATGCGTTTGTCGGCGAGAAAGTTGTTTGCGAAGCAGAATTCATGGCACAAATAGTAAAAAATAAGTAATAATTGATATTTAAAAGCATGATAAGTCCTTTAGCGTATATCCATCCCGAAGCTAAGATCGGAGAAAATGTAGAAATTGCGCCTTTTGTATTTATAGATAAGAACGTAGTTATCGGCGACAACAATAAAATTATGGCTAACGCCAATATTTTATACGGTTCACGTATTGGTAACGGAAACACGATTTTTCCGGGTGCCGTTATCGGAGCCATTCCGCAGGACCTCAAGTTTCGCGGTGAAGAATCGACAGCCGAAATCGGAGATAATAATCTGATTCGTGAAAATGTAACAATCAACCGTGGTACGGCAGCTAAAGGGCGCACGATTGTGGGAAATAACAATTTATTGATGGAAGGTGTACACGTAGCACACGACGCATTGGTTGGTAACGGATGTATCATCGGTAACTCTACCAAGATGGCAGGCGAAATCGTCATTGATGATAACGCGATTGTCAGCGCCAATGTATTGATGCATCAATTCTGTCATGTAGGCAGTCATGTAATGATTCAGGGCGGATGCCGTTTCAGTAAAGATATTCCTCCTTACATCATTGCAGGACGCGAACCGATCGCTTTCAGCGGAATCAATATCATCGGCTTGCGCCGTCGTGGCTTCTCCAATGAAGTGATCGAAAGTATTCACAATGCATATCGTATCATCTACCAAAGTGGTTTGAACACGACAGAAGCATTGAAAAAAATAGAAGATGAATTCGAAAAGAGCCCGGAGATTGACTATATAGTCAATTTTATCCGTAATTCAGAACGTGGTATTATTAAATAAACAGTTCAAAATAGTCATATTATGATATACAGATTTACTATCATATCTGATGAAGTTGACGATTTTGTCAGAGAAATACAAATTGATCCGGAAGCAACTTTTTATGACTTCCATGAAGCAATACTGAAATCAGTAGGGTACGCAAACGACCAGATGACTTCTTTCTTTATCTGCGATGACGACTGGGAAAAAGGAAAAGAAGTAACCTTAGAAGAAATGGACGACAATCCGGAAATAGATAGCTGGGTAATGAAAGACACTGCTATCAGTGAACTGGTAGAAGACGAAAAACAGAAACTGCTATATGTATTCGATTACATAACAGAACGTTGTTTCTTCATCGAACTATCCGAAATTATTACCGGAAAAGATATGAATGGTGCCAAATGTACCAAGAAATCAGGAGATGCTCCTAAACAAACGGTAGATTTTGAAGAAATGACCGCTGCGGGAGGTTCTCTTGATCTGGATGAAAACTTCTATGGAGACCAGGACTTCGACATGGAAGATTTCGATCAGGAAGGATTTGACATAGGTGGTGACACTAGCAGCCCATACGAAGAAGAAAAATTTTAAGTATTAAATATCAAGTATTAGGTATTAATTGCTATGTAGTGTCAGGCAGTTAATACCTAATATTTTTTTAGTCCCGTACGCTTTAATACTTCTATACTTAATACTTAAAAATCTATGCCTACTCTCATTGTTCTTATAGGTCCTACAGGTGTGGGGAAAACAGAGTTGAGCCTGCGCTTGGCAGAAACATTTCAGACAAGCATTGTATCTGCCGATTCGAGACAGCTTTATGCCGAATTAAAAATAGGTACGGCAGCTCCGACTCCCGATCAACTTAAACGTGTCCCCCATCAACTGGTCGGCACGCTCCACCTCACAGACTATTACAGCGCTGCCCAATACGAAACAGAAGCACTGGAAATTCTGGAGAAATTATTCACGCAACACGAAGTCGTGATTCTCACTGGTGGCTCAATGATGTATGTAGACGCTATCTGTAAGGGAATTGACGATATTCCTACCGTTGATGCGGAAACCCGTCAACTCATGTTACAAAAGTATGAAGAGGAAGGCCTTGAACAACTCTGCGCAGAACTTCGCTTGTTAGATCCGGAATATTACCGGATTGTAGACCTAAAGAATCCCAAGCGGGTGATTCATGCGTTGGAGATTTGCTATATGACCGGACGCACTTATACTTCTTTTCGCACCCAACAAAAAAAACAGCGTCCTTTCCGTATTCTGAAAGTCGGCCTGACTCGTGATCGGGAAGAACTTTATGACCGTATCAACCGTCGGGTAGACCAGATGATGGAGGAAGGATTATTGGAAGAAGTACGTTCCGTACTTCCCTATCGTCACCTCAATTCACTCAATACAGTAGGCTATAAAGAACTGTTCAAATATCTGGACGGAGAATGGGAACTCTCCTTTGCTATAGACAAAATCAAGCAAAACTCCCGCATTTATTCGCGTAAACAGATGACCTGGTTCAAAAGAGATGAAGAAATAAAATGGTTCCACCCGGAACAAGAAACGGAGATACTAGCGTACCTCCGTCAATCTTTATAATTATAGTTAAGAAGAAGAGCCCACTATTAAACACCTATGGAACAAAACATTTACATCTCTTTTAACTCCACAGTTTATTGACAATAAAGTTGCCGATAAAGAACAAGTCGCCCATAAAAATAATGCTGAATACCAGAAAAGTGAAACAAGTACTCCACCGGGCTCCTCCCTCCTCTTCGCCACGTTTGATACGAAGCAGGGAACTATGTAAACAATCACCTGCTATGAACAGTACAAATAAACTCGGTATCAAGTCACCCCATGACACCAACCACAGATTATCACCCTTCCCCATCAGGAACGTCAATGCCACGGCCAATAAGAAGACAGAAGCATATTGCAAGTCTTTTCTTTTTGAATTCATAGTGGTAATGTTTAAAGTCCTTTTCACAAAGATATTGAATCTCACCCAATAATCCTTATCAAATCTATATAAAAATCGGTCAGGCTTTGTTGAATCTAAGTTTATTGTTACTTTTGCAAGTACGAATTAAAACCAAAACCGATTATAAACGCAGATGAAAAAGATCAGCATCACTTTATTACTCTGCCTTCTCTGTCTGACCGGAATGGCACAAGGACAAAAGGCACTCGATTTAAAAGATATTACCTCCGGACGTTTCCGCCCGGAAAATATTCAGGGAGTAATCCCTATGCCTGATGGCGAACACTACACACAGATGAACGCTGACGGCACGCAAATCATTAAATACTCTTTCAAGACAGGTGAGAAAGTAGAAGTGATTTTCGATGTAAATACCACACGCGAATGTGACTTCAAGAACTTCGACAGTTACCAATTCTCGCCCGACGGTCAGAAATTGCTGATTGCTACTAAAACAACACCTATTTACAGGCACTCATACACAGCTGTACATTACATTTACCCTTTGAAACGAAATGATAAGGGCGTTACGACAAACAACATTATTGAACGGCTGTCTGACGGTGGACCTCAACAGGTCCCCGTCTTTTCTCCGGACGGTACCATGATTGCATTTGTACGCAACAATAACATATTTCTTGTTAAGTTGCTTTACGGCAACAGCGAAAGCCAGGTCACAGAAGATGGCAAACAGAATTCGGTAATCAACGGTATTCCTGACTGGGTGTATGAAGAAGAGTTCGGCTTCGACCGCGCTTTGGAATTCAGCGCCGACAATACGCTGATTGCTTTTATCCGTTTCGACGAGTCGGAAGTTCCCTCCTACTCTTTCCCGGTATTTGCCGGACAAGCACCCCGCATTGATGCTTTAAAAGATTATCCGGGCGAATATACATACAAGTATCCGAAAGCCGGATATCCGAATTCGAAAGTAGAGGTACGCACGTATGACATCAAATCACATGTCACCCGTACAATGAAACTCCCATTGGATGCAGACGGATATATTCCGCGTATCCGTTTCACAAAGGATGCCAATAAACTGGCTATCATGACATTGAACCGCCATCAAGACCGTTTTGATCTTTACTTTGCCGATCCTCGTTCCACACTTTGCAAACTTATACTTCGTGATGAGTCTCCTTATTACATAAAGGAGAATATTTTCGATAATATCCAGTTCTATCCGGAATATTTCAGCCTGCTTAGCGAACGTGACGGTTACAGTCACCTCTATTGGTACAGCATGGGAGGTAATCTGATTAAAAAGGTTACTAACGGTAAGTTTGAGGTGAAAGATTTTCTGGGATATGATGAAGAAGACGGTTCTTTCTATTACACCAGCAATGAAGAAAGCCCTCTGCGCAAAGCTGTCTATAAAATAGACAAGAAAGGCAAGAAGCTCAAACTATCCCAACAGGTAGGAACCAATACACCGCTCTTCAGCAAATCGATGAAGTATTACATGAACAAGTTCTCCAACTTGAATACTCCGATGCTGGTTACACTGAATGATAATTCGGGCAAAACACTCAAAACGCTTATTACCAATGACGGATTGAAACAAACATTGTCCGGATATGCTGTGCCACAAAAAGAATTCTTCACTTTCCAAACCACAGATGGCGTGAAGTTGAACGGCTGGATGATGAAACCGGTTAATTTTTCCGCATCCAAAAAATATCCGGTACTGATGTATCAATATAGCGGTCCGGGCTCTCAACAGGTATTAGATACCTGGGGAATCAGTTGGGAGACATACATGGCAAGCCTTGGTTATATCGTGGTATGCGTGGACGGTCGCGGCACAGGAGGTCGTGGAGAAGCTTTTGAGAAATGCACTTATCTGAAAATCGGAGTCAAAGAAGCCAAAGATCAGGTAGAGACTGCCTTGTATCTCGGCAAACAACCATACGTGGATAAAGATCGCATCGGTATCTGGGGCTGGAGCTACGGCGGCTACATGACTCTTATGAGCATGAGCGAAGGAACGCCTGTATTCAAAGCAGGAGTAGCAGTGGCTGCACCCACCGACTGGCGTTTCTATGATACGATTTACACCGAACGCTTCATGCGTACTCCGAAAGAGAACGCGGAAGGATATAAGGAATCATCAGCCTTCACCCGTGCTGACAAACTGCATGGAAACTTGTTGTTGGTGCATGGCATGGCAGATGACAATGTGCACTTCCAAAATTGTGTGGAATATGCCGAGCAGTTGGTTCAGCTTGGAAAACAATTTGATATGCAAGTGTACACGAACCGCAATCATGGAATATACGGTGGCAATACCCGCCAACACCTATACACACGGTTGACCAACTTTTTCTTGAATAACTTATAATGACGGACAGAGTACGTAAGCCCGAATGGCTGAAAATTAATATCGGTGCCAACGAACGATACACCGAAACCAAACGGATTGTCGACTCCCACTGCTTGCATACTATATGCAGCAGTGGGCGTTGCCCTAATATGGGGGAATGCTGGGGAAAAGGAACTGCCACCTTTATGATCGGTGGTGACATCTGTACGCGCAGTTGCAAATTCTGCAACACACAAACCGGCCGCCCGCACCCGCTAGACATAAACGAACCTACCCATGTAGCAGAATCCATCGCACTGATGAAACTGGATCATGCTGTCATCACATCCGTAGACCGGGATGATCTGCCGGATTTGGGAGCAGCACATTGGGCACGTACCATTCAGGAAATAAAACGGCTGAATCCACAAACAACAATCGAAGTGCTCATTCCTGATTTTCAAGGCAGGATGAAGTTGTTAGATTTGATAATCGAAGCCCGCCCCGACATTATTTCACACAATATGGAAACCGTACGCCGCATTAGTCCGCTAGTGCGCAGCGCGGCAAATTATGATACAAGTTTGCAAGTTATCAGACACATTTCCGGGAAGGGAGTTAAATCTAAAAGCGGCATTATGGTCGGACTGGGTGAGACCCCGGAGGAAGTCGAAACATTGATGGATGATCTGTTAGCAACCGGTTGCCAGATTCTTACCATAGGCCAATACCTTCAACCGACTCACCGGCATTATCCCGTTGCAGCATACATCACTCCGCAGCAATTTGCAGAATATAAAACTGTAGGTTTAGAGAAAGGATTCAACATCGTAGAAAGCGCTCCCCTTGTTCGTTCCTCCTACCATGCAGAGAAACATATTCGTTAGCAAACAAAACATATCCCCTATTTGTTTTATTGATAGAACCGACAAATAAACATAAATATAGAGATGGCTCATAAAGGAACACTTTCTTCCGCATTTAACATGTCGCTGGGTTTTATCCCCGTTATTATTTCCATTTTATTGTGTGAACTTATAACGCAAGACACGGCTATTTACATCGGTACAGGCATAGGTATTATAGGTATATACCTTTCTTATCGACGTAAGGGATTGTTAATTCCTAATTTTATCCTCTATATAGCAACCGGAGTGTTAGCACTATTATCCGTAGCAGCTCTCATTCCTGGTGATTACGTTCCACCCGGTGCACTTCCACTTACGCTGGAAGTCAGTATTCTCATTCCGATGCTAAGTCTTTACATGCATAAGAAAAGGTTTATCAACCATTTCTTAAAACAGATAGGTTCTTGCAACAAACGTTTATATGCGCAGGGAGCAGAAGCAGCCGTTGTATCTGCCCGTATCGCTTTGATCTTCGGTATATTGCATTTTATTATAATCAGCATTACCATCGTTTTCCAAGACCCGTTGAGCAAGACGAGCATGTTTGTACTCTATAAAGTGTTCCCCCCTGCTGTCTTTCTGATGAGTATCCTGTTCAATCAGATCGCCATCCGTTTCTTCAATCATTTAATGTCACACACGGAATATGTTCCTATTGTGAATACCGAAGGAGACGTGATCGGGAAAACACCTGCAATAGAAGCTGTTAATTACAAAAATGCATACATCAATCCGGTGATAAGAATTGCCATATCCACTCACGGAATGTTATTCCTTTGCGACAGACCATCAACAGCCATTCTGGATAGAGGGAAAGTAGATATTCCCATGGAATGTTATCTTCGCTACGGAGAATCTCTGGAAGCAGGCGCCACTCGCTTAATCAACAATGCTTTTCCTCATGAAAAAGGTATCAAACCTGAATTCAATATCGTTTATCACTTCGAGAATGAAGTGACCAACCGTCTTATCTATCTATTCATTGTCGATATCAAAGACGACTCCATCCTTTGTACTCCCCGCTTTAAAAACAGTAAGCTGTGGAGTTTCAAACAGATAGAGGAGAACTTAGGAAAAGGCTTCTTCAGCAGTTGCTTCGAAGATGAATATGAACACCTGAAAGGCGTTATTTATATAAGAGAAAAATACAGGGAATCTTAGATAAATCGGGCACGTGTCCTTTCCAGTCCTTCACTGTACGCGTCTGTATATATTCTCCTTCACAAGTAATATTGGCAGCGATACAGAGCTTTGTTTGAGGACGGCAATTCAACAAAATATCCTCTACCATCTTATGATTTCGGTAAGGCGTCTCAATGAAAAGTTGCGTCTGATTTTCAGCATACACACGCTGCTCCAGTGCTTTTAGTTTCTTGGCACGTTCTCCCGGTTCAATCGGCAGATAACCGTGAAACGCAAAACTCTGCCCGTTAAAACCGGAAGCCATCACGGAAAGGATAATGGAAGAAGGTCCGACCAAAGGAACCACTTTCAGCTTTTTACGTTGTGCGATAGCAACCACATCCGCTCCCGGGTCAGCTACTGCCGGACAACCTGCTTCGGAGATAACCCCCATTGAAGCTCCACCTACCAAAGGTTGCAGATAACCGGAAATATCATCAGGAGAAGTATGCTTGTTCAACGGGTAAAATGTCAATGCATCAATATCAATCTCCCGGTCCACCTTTTTCAGGAAACGACGGGCAGAACGAACATCTTCGACTATAAAATACCGGATACCAGAAATGATCTCCTTATTATAAGAAGGCAATACCTTTTCAATAGACGTATCACCTAACGTCACGGGCAACAAATAGAGGGCAGTTTCCACTTTTTAAATTGAGAATTAAGACTATACTTTAATATTAAAAATCAAATAAGGTTTTGAGCGAAGCTAATTAAAAATTGAAAAATGCAACAGTTTAGGAAGCCAAATAGTTGGATTCACTTAACATCACATGATAATCAGTAAATTCCAGGAGATCTTTCAGTTTCATGTCCTTATGCTTTTTCATATAAGAAGCGATGATTCTTGCTCCCATCCATGTTCCGATCAATGCCGGAGCTTGAGCACCCAACATATCGACAGCAGGAGCAGGCTTCATATAATAGCGGATCACCATCGGGTCTCGTGCATGCAGATGATCGTTGGTACAGATATAATTCCATATCTCCTTTTCATTCTCCTTACACCAGTCGTTTTCCTCCTTGGAATATCCCATCGCTTCGCCGATATCACTATATCCTAATAAGTTTTGCACGACGTAGTTGATTTTTCCGGAGTGCATCATCAAGTCAATCAAACAAGTACCCTCATGATAGTTCATTCCGTAACGGCTCAAAAGATAAAAAGCAAAACAATCCGGCACAATCCGTTCCGGACGCATCGAGCGACATTGATAATCGTAATAGAAACGCTTATAAAGAGGATAATCTTCCCCCATATATTTATCAAGACTGATTCCTAATAAAGAATCCACCAAAATTATAGATTCGTTGAAGGCAGACACTTGCGAATAGATAAACGGCACTTTTGTATCAGGCACTTCCTTCTTCAGTTTCCGGAATCCTTTGTTAAGTCCTTTTTCCACCTCATCCAGATTAGGGTACTTTGCTTCCACATCGCTAAGCAAACGGACTAAAGTCGTATCCGAATAGAATTTCTGCAGACGTTGCGAAATGGTATCATCTTTCACCGTACCGATAGACAATACATCCTCAATCAGGATTTTCGTCGGCATACGGTAGTCCATCGTCAACTTCTGCATAGCAGAAAAGCTGTTGGAGCGAACGTATTCGCTCAACAGCTTATCATATCTTAGAACAGAAATCTCCTCTTCCTTCTGCTCCGTACCCTTTCCCGTGCTTATCCCGCAGGAGGCGAAAAGCATACTAATTAAAATAATAAGAAGAGAGATCCGTAGTTTCATAATCTTTTATCCGTAAATGATGTTACCATTTTCGTCCATATACTCATCGAGTCCTTTCTCGTAAGTAGCCATGGCACGAAGACTCATACCTACACTGGAAAATCCACCGTCATGGAATAAGTTCTGCATAGTTACCTTACGGGTAAGATCGGAGAACATCACGATGCAATAATCGGCACATTCGTCAGCCGTAGCATTTCCGAGCGGAGACATACGATTGGAGAAATCAAACAGTTTATCCATACCCTTCACGCCCGAACCGGCAGTAGTAAATGTAGGAGACTGCGAGATAGTGTTCACACGTACGCTATGTTCGCGTCCGTAGATGTAACCAAAGCTACGTGCAATAGATTCCAGCAATGCCTTAGCATCTGCCATATCATTGTAGCCGTAGAAAGTACGCTGCGCGGCCACGTAGCTCAAAGCAACGATAGAACCGTAATCAGCAATAGCGTTCAATTTCTTGGCCGACTGAATCATTTTATGGAATGAAACAGCTGAAATATCCAATGTCTTATCCAACATTCCATAGTCAAGGTCATCGTAAGTACGTTTTTTGCGCACGTTGGGAGACATACCGATAGAGTGGAGTACAAAATCAATTTGTCCACCCAGTATATCCATGGAGGTCTTGAATACATTTTGCAAATCTTCTACGCTGGTGGCATCTGCCGGAATAACCTGGCAATTTAATTTCTGGGCCAAAGCGTCGACTTCTCCCATACGGATAGCCATCGGAGTATTTGATAATGTAATAGTTGCACCTTCTTCTACGGCACGCTCTGCTACTTTCCAGGCAATAGACTGATCGTTCAAAGCACCGAAGATAATACCTCTTTTTCCTTTCAACAAGTTATAACTCATATCTTTTAATAGTTAAATTTTGTGCAAAGATAGGAACTTTCTGCATAAAAACACGAGAAGTGTGCAAATAATAGACAGAAATGACAAAAAATACACGTATTCTATCAATTAGTCCACATCCTCTTGGGGTTTGCCACCTATCTTTGCAATCGATAATTAAGAGGTTTTTTCATAATATTTATTTAAGGTTAGAATTAGGTTAACATGAATTTGTCTTATTCCTCTCCTGCAGGCTGCCTGCGACAGATCGCCTGCGGAAGGACATAAGAATTATGAAATCGCCCTCATTAATCATCACCCAACTACCAAGAAAAACAATAGATGTATAACCCTATAGAAATAAGTTACTAAATGAACACATTGACAAAAAGACTCTTCTGGATGGCCATATCCTGTTTACCGTTTATCTCATCAGGATGTAAACAAAGCGAGACTGCCGTAAAAGAAAGCTCCATCAGTGACGCTCTCTACCAGAATCTACCTTTTGAAATGCCCAAAGTACAGCAACCGGTTTTTCCTGCTTACGAGGTAAACATTGAGAAATTCGGAGCCAAAGGCGATGGTCTGTTTCTGAATACCAAAGCAATCAACGATGCTATTAAAGAGGTGAATCAACGCGGAGGGGGTAAAGTGATTATCCCGGAAGGCATCTGGTTGACAGGACCTATCGAACTGTTGAGTAACGTGAATTTATATACGGAACAGAATGCATTGGTGCTTTTCACCGGTGATTTTGAGGCATATCCTATCATTGCCACTTCTTTTGAAGGATTGGAAACCCGTCGTTGCCAATCGCCTATTTCCGCACGCAATGCAGAGAACATCGCTATCACAGGATACGGCACATTTGACGGAAACGGCGACTGCTGGCGTCCGGTAAAAAAAGGCAAACTGACTGCTTCACAATGGAAAAAACTGGTAAACTCGGGAGGTGTTCTTGATGAAAAACAAGAGATATGGTACCCCACGGCCGGTTCACTGAAAGGTGCAATGGCTTGTAAAGATTTCAATGTACCCGAAGGTATCAATACAGACGAAGAATGGGCTGAAATCCGTCCGTGGTTGCGCCCGGTGTTGTTAAGCATCGTCAAAAGCAAGAAAGTACTGTTGGAAGGTGTTACTTTCAAAAACTCACCAAGCTGGTGTCTGCACCCCTTGTCCTGCGAAGATTTTACAGTAAATAATATCATGGTCATCAATCCGTGGTATTCCCAGAATGGTGACGCTATCGACCTGGAATCTTGCAAGAACGCGCTCATTATTAATAGTGTATTCGATGCGGGAGATGATGCTATCTGTATCAAATCCGGTAAAGATGAAGACGGCCGCCGTCGCGGTGAACCTTGCCAGAACGTTATCGTTAAAAATAATACGGTACTGCACGGACACGGTGGATTCGTAGTAGGTAGTGAAATGTCGGGTGGCGTGAAGAACATCTATGTAGAAGACTGCACATTTATGGGCACAGACGTAGGTTTGCGCTTCAAGAGCACTCGCGGACGTGGCGGTGTGGTAGAAAACATCTACATTAATAATATCAACATGATTAATATTCCGAACGAACCGTTGTTGTTCGACCTGTTCTACGGTGGAAAAGGTGCCGGCGAAGAATCGGAAGAGGATTTGCTGAACCGCATGAAGACAAGTATTCCTCCGGTAACGGAAGAAACACCCGCTTTCCGCAATATTCATATCTCTAATATTGTTTGCAGAGGTTCGGGACGTGCCATGTTCTTCAATGGTTTGCCGGAAATGCCGATCAGCAATATTACCGTTAAGAATGTCGTGATGACAGAAGCTACGGACGGCGTTGTTATCAGCCAAGTTGACGGAGTTACTTTGGAGAATGTATATGTAGAGTCTTCCAAAGGCAACAATATATTAAACGTCAAAAATGCTAAGAATCTGACCGTAGACGGAAAGGTTTATGAAGAATTGGGAGCGAAAGAAGAAATTTTAAGCCTCAAATAAAGTTCATTGCAAAAAAGAAAACCACAATATCATTATATAGAGTAAAAAGCTCAAATAGCAGACTATAATCTTTTCAAAAGATAGACAGTCTGCTATTTTTTCTGTTACTTTTGCAAGGAGAAATACGACGTATAATTTCAGCCTTAGAAAATCATGAAGAAGAATCTTTTTATTTTTACTTTCCTTTTAGGAGCTTTCAGTCTGTCTGCCCAGGCGCAGAAACAGGAGAAAACCATCACAGTTGAAGTACAAAACAACTGGAATCAGGCCAAAGCGGATGCTCCGGTTGTTATCAACCTGCATGAGTTGCACGCCGGCTTCAAAGTTAAATCCGCTGTTGTCATGGAAGGAACAAAGGAAATACCTTCGCAGCTGGACGATTTGAACAGAGACCGCAAGATGGACGAACTGGTCTTTGTGACCGACCTCCCTGCTCACGGTAGAAAAACATTCCAGGTTACACTCTCTTCCGAGAAAAGTGCAAAGACTTATCCGGAACGGGTTTATGCCGATATGTTTATAGTAGACAACCGGAAAGGCAAACATCAACGGGTACAGGCTATCACCGTTCCCGGCACCAGCAATATATACAGCATGGTACGTCCGCACGGTCCGGTTCTGGAATCGGAGCTGGTGGGCTATCGTCTTTATTTCAATGAGAAACAGACACCGGATATTTACGGCAAGTTCAACAAAGGACTGGAGATTAAAGAATCGCAGTTCTACCCGACGGATGAACAGTTAGCTAAAGGATTCGGAGATGACGTACTTCGCGTGTTCGACAGTTGCGGACCGGGTGCATTGAAAAGTTGGGACGGACAAAAAGCAACGCATATCACTCCAGTGGACACTCGTACAGAACGTATCGTCTCTTATGGACCGGTACGTGTAATTGCAGAAATAGAAGTAACCGGATGGAAATATCAGGATCAGGAACTGAATATGATGACACGCTACACGCTTTATGCCGGACATCGCGATCTTCATATCGAAGCATTCTTTGACGAACCGCTCGATAAAGAAATTTTCTGCACAGGTGTGCAAGACATCGTAGGTACTTCCAAATCTTTCTCCGATCATAAAGGACTCGTAGGAAGCTGGGGAACAGACTGGCCGGTAAACGACACCGTGAAATATGCTAAAGAAACTGTAGGGCTGGGCACTTGTATTCCTCAACGTTATGTAAAATCGGAAGAAAAGGATAAAGCCAACTTCCTTTATACAATTACCGCCCCGGGAAATAAATATTTCCAGTATCACACGACTTTCACCTCGATGAAAGAGACATTCGGATATAAAACGCCGGAAGCATGGTTTGCTCATCTCCGCGAATGGAAAGAAGAGCTGGCTCATCCGGTGACAGTGAGAATAAAAGATAACCGCACCAATAAATAGGGTAGAAACAAATACAACTAAACAAAAATTACGAGGTATCTACCAATTTTTCTATGACTCTGCACAAATATTCCTCCTTGTGCAGAGTCTTTTTATTTACCTTTGCCATCAGATAAAACCAACGAATCATATCTATAAATAATCTATCTATAACATGAAACGATTGACACAGACTTTAGCCTTTTGCTTATTAACGGTTTTCACCGCAGTGGCACAGAAGAACTATGTATCTGAAGTATGGGTTTCCGACCTCGGAAACGGTAAATACAAAAATCCGGTGCTTTATGCCGACTATTCCGATCCGGATGCTTGCCGTGTAGGAGATGATTTCTATATGACTTCATCCAGTTTCAACTGTTTGCCGGGATTGCAAATCCTTCATTCTAAAGATTTAGTCAACTGGACAATCATCGGTGCCGCAGTTCCCAATGCCCTCTCCCCTATCGAAACTCCGGAACGGCCGGAACACGGCAATCGTGTATGGGCTCCGGCTATTCGTCATCACAACGGTGAGTTTTACATCTTTTGGGGAGATCCCGATCAGGGAGCTTTTATGGTGAAAGCCAAAGATCCGAAAGGTCCGTGGAGCGAACCGGTCTTGGTGAAAGCGGGAAAAGGTATCATTGACACTTGCCCGTTCTGGGATGAAGACGGAAAAGTATATATGGTACACGCATACGCAGGAAGTCGTGCCGGACTGAAAAGTGTAATCACTATCTGCGAACTGAATGCAGAAGCAACAAAAGCGATCACTCCTTCCCGTATAATTTTCGACGGTCACGAAGCACATCAGACTTGCGAAGGTCCTAAAATGTACAAGAGAAACGACTATTATTATATCTTCCATCCGGCCGGCGGTGTACCGACAGGCTGGCAGGTCGTATTACGTTCTAAAAACATCTACGGTCCTTACGAATGGAAAACAGTACTTGCGCAAGGTAACTCTCCTGTCAACGGTCCTCACCAAGGTGCATGGGTAGATACTCCTACCGGAGAAGACTGGTTCCTCCACTTTCAAGATGTCGGTGCTTACGGACGCATTATGCATCTCCAACCGATGAAATGGGTGAACGACTGGCCTGTTATCGGTATTGATAAAGACGGTGACGGCTGCGGAGAACCTGTTTTGACTTACAAGAAGCCAAATGTCGGTAAAACATATCCTATCTGCACTCCACAAGAAAGTGACGAATTTGATGGGTATACACTTTCTCCGCAGTGGCAATGGCATGCTAACATTAATGAAAAATGGGCGTATTATGCAGGTGACAAAAGCTATGTCAGATTATACTCTTATCCGGTAGTAGAAGATTATAAGAACCTGTGGGATGTAGCCAACCTCTTATTACAAAAAACTCCTTCTGATAATTTTACCGCAACAATGAAACTGACGTTCAGCCCTAACCAAAAGAATAAAGGCGAACGCACTGGACTTGTCGTTATGGGCAGGGATTATGCCGGACTTGTTCTAGAAAATACAGACAAAGGTTTGGTTCTGTCGCAAGTTGAATGTGACAGAGCAGATAAAGGCAAACCAGAAGAAGTGAAAGCCACTGTTGATCTTTCGCAAAACACGGTTTATCTGAAAGTGCGTTTCAGTTGTGACGGAAAGAAAATCAAGGGTAGTGAAGGCGGACATGACCTCATTGTGATGTGTAATTTCAGCTATAGCCTCGACGGAAAGAAATATGAATCATTAGGTGTTCCTTTCCAGGCAAGAGAAGGACAATGGATTGGTGCCAAAGTCGGTATGTTCTGTACGCGTCCGGCTATTAAAACGAATGACGGCGGTTGGGCAGACGTTGACTGGTTCCGTATTACGAAGAAGTAATCAAAGTATATATAAGGATGAAAAAAGATTGTCCCGCAACTTTCAAGCAGTAGCGGGACAATCTTTTTTATCTTCTTTAAACTTACATACAAGCCCAGCCAAATTTACGAACAAGCTCTGCAAGCAGACTACGGTCTTTTATTGGCAAATTAATGACCACATTCTCGCGCTTCTCTCCAGATAAAACATATCCCTCAGCCGGCAATTTATCTTCCAACAATACACTTTCCTTTAATAACGTTTTCTGGTATTCACCCGATTGAAACACAACATCGTAATACTCATGTTCATTTTCAGGCTGTAGATAGAGTAAACGCAAATCGGCTTTACCTGCTAAGAAGGATTCAAGTCTACGTGTAGAGATACGTATTCCCGTATAGCGATAAACCGTCTCATCATCATATAAAAGACAAAGATACAGTGTATCAAAGGCATCTCTTGCCACAAAAAGCTGAGGCACATCACAGAAATCCAGAATTTTGTCTATCCTTAACACATCTTCCATTCCCATAATCAGACTATTTTAGCTTGTAAAACATTAAAATCCTTTGTTCTCCACCAAGAATAATGTGCTATATCAAATGTTTTCTTTAACACTCCATCTTTTGGTTCCAATATGACTAAAGCAATATTTGCCTTCTTGAACTTAGGAAGCTTTAATCTTTTCTCCGCTTCTTCCCTCTCTGAAAATAGAGAGACTGCCCTTGTCACACATTCATCTATTCCTAATCCTTTAAAGACCTTATCCGGCTGCATTTTTCTTTGCGAAAAGAAATCTTCTGTTGTAACAGGATTACCATTTGCAATTCTATAATAACAGCCTTCGCACCGCTTCGCATCCGTTGGGGGACATTGTTCAGGCAATGCCTCAAACCATTCTGCATTCATTATTCTTTAGTTTTTCGCAAAGTTAAGCCAATCTGGTAGAATAACAAATATATTTCCGGCTTTGTTGTTCATTCGATATTCTCTAAACTATTGCCTCATTCTTCCCAATCTCATTTTTTTAGTATACCTTTGCAGAATAAAAGATTTAAATATAGAATTAACTATAAACATAAGCCTTAATGAAAAAACTAATAATATTCGATTTGGACGGTACATTATTAAATACTATCGCAGACCTCGCCCATAGCACTAATTATGCTTTGAATAAATTAGGATACCCCACACACGATGTAGAAAAGTATAACTTCATGGTAGGAAATGGTATCAACAAACTCTTTGAACGTGCATTACCCGAAGGAGAAAAGACAGAAGAGAATGTGCTCCGGGTAAGAAAAGAGTTTATTCCTTATTATGATATTCACAATGCAGACGATAGTCGTCCTTACCCGGGTATTTCAGCGTTATTGTCTTATCTGCAATCCGCAGGCATTCAGATTGCCGTAGCCTCCAACAAATATCAGGCCGCTACCGAGAAACTGGTTGCCCACTACTTTCCGGAAATTCATTTCACTGCCGTTTTCGGCCAACGGGAAGGAGTAAATGTCAAACCTGATCCAACAATCGTTTTTGATATATTAAAACTTGCCGATGTACGAAAAGAAGATGTTCTTTATGTAGGTGATTCCGGTGTAGACATGCAAACAGCAGCCAATGCCGGTGTAACCGCTTGCGGAGTGACATGGGGATTCCGACCACGCACGGAACTAGAAGAATTTAATCCGGCATATATGACAGATGTGGCCGAAAAAATAAAAAAAATGGTCTTTTAACGATGATATCCTTACAAGAATAATTATGATTCGGCAAGTAAAACTTCAATAGTCTCAATAAGTTCTCTTGCCGGAGCTTTTATCGTACTGATTTCATCCTCCGATATTGAATAAATGCAATTATAATCCCCTTTTTGCCGTAATTGTTCCATACGCGCCAAAAAACTTCCCAAACGTGCACTAATTTTGCCTGTTTTTATAAAATTCAAGCCAAAGCAAGCTATCAACCCATCATGGGTTTTACATGATAATCCATTTTGTATTAATAAAGCCTGAACAGCATGAAAACAGGCATAATAATATCTATTGGAAGCAATATCCCAATACTTCAGATCAAACATCTCATCTGCTTGTTTCAAAAATACTTTAGCTTTCTCCAACTGTAATATCACCAAAGAATTACGTTCTTCATCTGTCAATTTCATACTAATTCAATTCCTTCCTGCTCTACATTTTTATAAAATGGTGTAATACAACTTGCAGCCCATTCTTTCATCGTATACATAATCGGATTAATTCGCGCTCCCAAGTCCCATCCCAACATAGTTAAGGGAAAGCTTACCTTATCATAATCTTCAGGCTCCAATTTTTCTTTATCTAAGATAATCAAAATATCCCAATCAGAATCAATCCGTGCATCCCCACGAGCTTGAGAACCAAACAACAAAGCCTTGCCACCTTTTGGTAAATGCTCTGTCAATGCCTGCTTAATAGACTCTAATATTTTATTTGTATGACTTTTCATATTCGTCTCCCCTTACTCTTCTACAAATATACAATAAATATCAATACAACAATATGACTTACAAAAAAATCGCTCTTGCTAATTATTCATACTTGGTTCTTATCCATGACTAATATGAATAAAGAATAAAGTCTAATATTACATATTTTCCGTACAAATTTCAATATCACTTTCCTTACAATGCATTTTCTTTGCAACAGGTAAAGAAAGGCTCACCTTTGTGTGCCTAAATCTAAGAACAATAGTAATCTAATTTATTATAAAATGAAAAAGCATCTTATACTATTTTTTGCAGGAGTAATATTGAGTTACGGGAACATAAAAGCACAGACAGCTCCCGATAAAAAAGAAATTCTCAAAGTAACCCTTCAGGTGAACGACTATTTCATGAAAAAATATGCCGATTATCGTACTCCTTCTTTTGTGAAAAAAGTAGTTCGGCCCAGTAATATCTGGACACGAAGTGTATATTACGAAGGCTTAATGGCACTCTACTCCATCTATCCCGCAGACGAATATTATCTCTATGCCAAAGAATGGGCGGATTACCACCAGTGGGGCTTCCACCGGGGAACAACCACCCGTAATGCAGATAATTACTGCGCCAGCCAAATCTATCTCGATTTATACAACATTTGCCCTGATCCTGAGAAAATACGGAAAACGAAAGCCAATATGGATATGCTGGTCAACACTCCACAAGTAAACGACTGGTGGTGGATAGATGCTATCCAGATGGGGATGCCTATATTTGCCAAAATGGGGAAACTTACAGGCGAACAGAAGTACTTCGACAAGATGTGGGATATGTACGAATATACCCGTAATAAACACGGAGAGAACGGAATGTTCAATGTCAAAGAAGGTTTGTGGTGGAGAGACCATAATTTCGACCCTCCATACAAAGAGCCGAATGGTAAAAACTGTTATTGGAGCCGCGGTAACGGATGGGTATATGCCGCTTTAGTACGGGTAATGAATGAAATTCCATCTGATGAAAAACATCGCCAAGATTACATCAATGATTTTCTAACCATGAGCAAAGCACTGAAACAATGCCAGCGTGAAGATGGCTTTTGGAATGTCAGCCTCCACGATCCGTCAAACTTCGGAGGCAAAGAGACTTCCGGCACAGCTCTTTTCGTATATGGTATGGCTTGGGGCGTACGCAACGGTCTATTGGATAAAAAGACCTATCTGCCTGTAATCATAAAAGCATGGAATGCTATGGTGAAGGATGCAGTTCACCCGAATGGTTTTCTTGGTTATGTACAGGGAACCGGCAAAGAACCGAAAGACAGTCAACCTGTCACATACGACAAAGTTCCTGATTTTGAGGATTTCGGAACAGGATGTTTCCTTCTTGCCGGAAGTGAAATCTATAAATTAGACCTCAATATGTAACTGATAAACATACTTATCTTGAATCCGGTCTATCCTTCACAAACCGGATTCAAGGTAAGTATATACTACGTTTTACTTCTCTCCCCTTTCTGGTAAGCCGAAGGAGATACTCCAAACTGCGCTTTAAAACATTTACTGAAATAAAGAGGATCGTTAATACCCACTTTATAAGAAACTTCCGCAACAGTCAGATCCCTTTCGGTCAAAAACAGTTCGGCAGCCTTCTTCATTCGTACGACACGCAAATACTCATTCGGTGAGTATCCTGTCACTCCGCGTAATTTTTTATAAAACACAGTTCGTCCCATCCCCATCATCTGCGCAAATTCATCAATAGAAATGTTGTATTGAGAATAAATCTTTTCCACCACAGCCACCAACTGATCTGCAAACTCCTTATCCCGGTCCGTGTTACATAAAGCAGGACGCACTACCCCCGGTTCACTGGAAAACTTCTTCCGTAACTTTTCGCATTGCTCTATCAGCCGGAACACCTGCGCAAGCAAAAGCTTAAAACTAAATGGCTTTGTAACATAAACATCCGCTCCCGCTTCAAGTCCTTCCAGGTGCTTATCCGGTGAAGTCAAGGCAGTCAGCAGAATAATAGGAATATGACTTGTCGCAAATTCAGTTTTCAGTTTCTTTGTCACTTCGAAACCGGTCATCCCAGGCATCAATACATCGCAGATAATCAAGTCTGCGTCATAGTTGCATGCCTTTTCAAATCCGGATATTCCATCCGCAGCCACTTCTACTTCAAAATAAGCACTAAGCTCCTCCTGCAGGAACCCACGAATATCATTATCGTCTTCGATGACTAATATTTTATGTTTTCTTGATGTGGTGACTGTCTTTTCATGTTCCTGACATTCCTCTGAAAGCTCCTGCAAATGGTGAGTCTGCATATTCGCTTCTTCCAACAGGAGATTGCCGGGAACCAGGAAGTCTTTTTCCGAATAAACAGTTTTATCAGTCGGAATACATACCGTAAATACGGAACCTCCCCCTTCATTATCTTTATATTCAATCGTTCCCTTATGCACCTGCACCAATTCATGGCTCAAATGCAACCCTACTCCAATGCTATCTCCGGAGAAACTACTTTGCATGAAACGTTTAAACAATTCTCCCTGCTTTTCTTTAGGAATACCTACTCCGGTATCCGCTACCTGAATGTATAAACACTTCTTCACCTCATCCACATTCACAGAAAACAGAATTGTCCCACCCGAAGGAGTATACTTAAAAGCATTTGAAAGTAAGTTATACACCACCTTATCCAAATTACCTTTATCAATAAACATTTTATAGGATGGCACAGACGGCAAAAAGCGGAAATCCATATTCTTCTGTTCTGCTACGTCACTGAAACTTAAATATATTTCGTACAGGAAAGCAACTACATCAGTTTCCTGCAGAGAAAGAGCCAACTTGTTGTTCTGCATTTTTCTGAACTCCAGCAACTGATTAATCAGCCTCAACATACGTTGTGTACTTTTATCCATGACTTTCAACGGATGCAATAAGGCTTGTGGAATATCATCCATCCGGTACATTTTCTCCAATGCTCCTTGGATCAATGTAAGCGGAGTACGGAATTCATGAGAGATATTTGTGAAAAATACCAGTTTATACTCTGTCAGTTGTTTTTCAACATTGATGCGGTTGCGCAACCTATTGAAATTAAAAATGATACGATATGTAAAGTACAAAGCTATTAACATCAGGATGAAATATCCGAGCATAGCCCAATTTGTTTTCCAAAACGGAGGCACGATAACAATCTTCAAAGTTGTTTCGGTATCATTCCAAATACCGGCACCATCACAATATTTCACATGGAAAATGTAACTGCCCGGCTCCAGATATTTATAAGTGGCAAAACTTAACGAAGACGGAACATTCCATCCCTTGTCATAGTTTTCCAGCCAATACATATACTTAATTTGACCATTATCCGAATAATCGAGAGTAGAAAAATCAAGCATAAAAGAATTCTGGAAATATTTCAATGTAATCTTATCCGAATAGGCTAAAGATTCTTGCAAAGGAGAACCCGGCATATTAGGCTTCACCTGAATTCCATTAACGGACAATCCTGTGATAACAATAGGAGAAAGCAATCTCTCTGTTGGAATCTTCTTCGGGTCAATAATCGTCAATCCGTAGTTTGTTCCAAAAATCAGTTTACCGTCTGCCCCCATACACGCACTGTCCTCGCTATACACATTTCCTAATGTATAAGATGAGAAGAAATAATTCTCGAAAGAATGGCTGTTGGGATTGAACCTTGAAATTCCATATTCCGTAGCAATCCATAATTGTCCCGAATGATCTTCCAAAATAGATTGCACCATATTATTAACCAGTCCTTCCGCTATTCCATAATGTGTATATTTCAAAGACTGACAGTCGTCTGACAGTTCGCATAGATTCAGCCCGGCACCCGAAGTTCCTACCCACATGCGCCCTTTGCTATCACGAAACAGGCAACGAATCTCATTGCTGCAAAAATTGCCATCGGTGTAGCTGAACAAATGATAGTTATCTTCATTAGCGATCAATGAGTCAGGGTGGAAAATGCAGATACCTTCACTTGTGCCCATCCATATCATCCCTTTCTCATCTTCTGCCATTACTCTGACTATCCGTAAGCCATACTTCTTTCCTTGAAAGAAACGACGGAACTTGTATTGTCCTTTTTCCGTTGATTCTGCCAGATCCAGTCCTCCTCCAAATGTTCCCACCCACATACGATCTTTCTTATCACGAAGAATGGAATAAATATTAGAATGAGATAAGGCAAAAGGATTAGACGGATCCGTTTTATACCACGTATCTCCTATTTTTAGTCCGTCTCCCCGGGTTCCTATCCATATATTCTCCTGACTATCTTCTGAAATCGCATAAATATTATAGGGCAAATAATGATTATCTATCTTAGTTTTCAGATGAGAATCATAATTATACAATCCACCTCTTCGCGTTCCTACCCATATATCTCCATTCGACATTTTAGTCAGTAACCGGATTGTATTCGAACGATCAAAAACATCCGGCGATTCTGGATAGACATGTGTAATGCCTTTATTTGAAATGGAAATATGAGACAAACCGGAATATTCGGAGCTTACCCATATCCCTCCTGTTCTGTCTTTCATCAAACATAACAAAAAATCTGACCCTATAGGTCCTGCATTCTTCCCTTCGGAAACAAAGTGTTCCAACCGATCTTCCTGAATATCGTAGGTGAAAAGTCCGTTTCCATAAGTTGAAATCCACACAATCCCCCGGTCATCACGCACCACATGATAGCGTTCATAATCTATATATTTCATCTTCTCTTCAGGAATCAGTTGAAAATTCTTTATTTCTCCGCTCTTCGAGTTTATGTAATAAATTCGTCCAGTGTTATTGTAAGCCCAACAATCTCCATAATTGTCATGAATAACTTTTCCATTATTTATTTTCAATTCCCGGCAAGGAGTTATTTGAAAATTCTGAAAATCAAATTCATATACCCCTTCGCTAGAAGTAAATATAACCCATTTATCTTTTATCAATGAATGTGTACTGACAGATGTATTACCGGCAATAGCAGACAGCGACGCTAAACAGTCTATTTTTTTCGATCCATTTACACAGCGATACACATCTCCACTCTTTGTCAGAAAATACATATCCTCTCCATGAGGGAAAGAAGAAGAAAAATTCAATTTCCTATCGATAAATTCAACTTTCCCTTTATAAACAGACGCAAGTCCCCGCATGGTACCAATCCAGATCCTGCCACTAGAATCTTCATTTATAAATTTAATCCGATCATCGGGCAGGTTTCCAAATTTCGTTCTAAACTTCACAGAGGTCATAGTCCGATCGTCCTCACAAACAATTTGACGCACACCATTCCTTCTATGCCAAAGCCACACATCTCCATTAGAGGACATAAATATTTCTGAATAGTTCTCTCCATCACTTCCGGTACCGGTAAAATCTACAAAACAAGCTTTCTGTAGATCATAACAGCTGAATAATTCCGGCACAGTCTTTATCCACAAAAAACCATTCTTATCCTCTGCCACATGTTTTATTCTGTTATCTGCTAAAGAAATCCGATCGTGTTTCCCGCTTTCCAACTGATAAGTAAGAAAAGTATTTCCATCATAACGGGTCAATCCGTCTAAAGTACCCAACCATAAGAACCCTTTACTGTCCTGAAACATGCATCGTACAGAATTACTAGGTAGCCCATCACTGGTTCTCATTTGTTTGGAACTAAGTTCAATATCAGCATACAAATCCGATAAAGAAAAACTTAACAAAACGAAGAGGCATAATAATTTATATTTCATATAGTGGTTGGGGTTATTTTGATTGCTGGTTACAAAGATACATCTTTTCATAGTTTTTTAAGATTTATACAAGCAAAACTAGCCAAAAGGAATAATAAATACAAAAAACTTAGCAGTCTATTTCGAAACAAGGATTATTATCCATATTTATGTCATTTTTTCCATATACTGACCAATGATTTGCATTGGTTCATAATCGGTACGGTTTTGAACAATTCAATGCTTTTCTCTATAACATGGTCAATTCTTCCATCTCCTTCACTTTTCTCTGTTTCTTCGATAAATAAGGAGTTTGCAGGTGGAATGTCTTTATTCTAAAAAGGTTGTCATCTAAAAAAATAAGAACAAGTGAAGCAAATTCTGTATTTCAAGATAAATCCTTATATTTGTATCAAATTCGTCTGATATAAAAGTTGAATATGATAAAAACAATGAATAAGCCACTTACATACGATGATATACCTAAAATGTATCTGTTTTGCAACCACACCAAATGTCCGCGCCGCAACAAATGCCTCCGTTTTCAGGCTGCGATGATTGTGCCCCAAAGTGTTCCTCACTACGAAGCGATCAACATCAACCATGTAGCGGGGAATGAAAAGGAATGTTCCTATTTCAGCGCATACACTCTCACGACCTTTGCACTTGGCATCAGCCATATATTAGACGACGTTCCGCACAAAAAAGCTATGGCCATACAAAACAGCCTTAAATCTTTAATGGGGAAAAGCATGTACTACCGTATTCGCAACAAACAACGTCGACTTCATCCATCGGAACAGAAACAAATCGCAGACGTTTTCCTGGAACACGGCATCAAGACAAAGATTAACTTCGACGAATACATTGAAGATTATGACTGGTAAGCCACAGATTGTGACGGGAAAGATACTTGCGAAAATATTTCATAGGAATTGAATAAAAGTTTCATAACGATAAAAAAAAAGTTCCATAAAAATGAAAAAAAAGTTTCATCGTGATGGAAATAAAGTTTCACGACGATGAAACCTGTGAAACTTTTAGCACAAATAAAGATTAACAGGCAAGCGAAGACCTAAAGGTTACGCATGCGTCATATTCCCCTTATAATAAGAAGCCTCCGCAGACGCCCGTCCAAATGTTCAAGCATAAATATTAAAAAAAATCGGATACCATATTTAGGCTTCTGATGCATTTTCGCAATCCGCTCTGGACGCCAGCTTCTCCAGTGCCACCAATTCCCATCCCTTGAACACCAGCGTAATCAATCCAAGCCGGGTATTCCCTTTCGTGCGGGCCACCTTCCCATCATCGGCATAGCGGCGCAACTGTTCTGCCGCATCACGTTTCAGCAAGGCGATGTCGGCATCGGAGGTGTCACGCCGGGCATACTTCACCTCCACGATATAGCTGTAGACTATGTCCGGCTGGCGCACCAGATCGGGCATCATGTAGAAATCCGCATAACCTTTGGAAGATTCGTATTCGGGAAGAAGGATGTAGCCCTGCGTCAACCCTAAGTAAGCCAGCAGGAATCCCTTGACGTGCGCCTCGCCGTCGATAAATTCACGGATGGCATTTTGCCGATGAATCAATACCATATCTGCTTAACATCTTTATACAAGAAAATTCGTTCATCCGTCCCCCTAGTAAGATCTCTCAATAAAAGTAAAGCATTTTGTGGTACATGGTGAAAGGTTAGACTAAAATCGTCAGCTATTTGTTTGCCCAACGACACCCAATCCATATCCCAATAAAAAAGCTCGTAAGTATCTCCAATACGAACATTATTGTCATCATTACGTGTCATATAGCCTATTCTTCCAACAGATTCCGGTTTGCCCAAATCCAATCCTACCCAACCATCTCTTAAAGTTTTAGATGCGAAAAATGTCAACGGATCTAAATCAAAAGCAGCAGAACGGCTATAATGAGGATTCTTACTTCGTTCTTCAGAACCAATAATTGTTCCTGTCAGTTTTTTATTCTCTTTATCCAAGAACATCAATTCTGCAATATTACAGCGGTAGGGCTTTGGACAGATATAACGCCAATAACGATACTTTGTAGTATCGCTCACATTTATACTACCCGATACGCTATACTCTTTGAACGTATGTACTGTGACGGCATCACTAAAATCCTCCTTGTGTGCTGCTTGAAACATGCTGTGTTTTAAACGGAGTGCTGTAGTGAACGCTTTGCGTGTTAAGGGATATTTCCGTTTTAAACTAATACTTCTTTTGGATGTGTTATCGGGATTCAAGAACTCCAGTTCACCTTTTTCATTCAACAAAGCAGGATAATTGAATGGACGAACCCTTCCATTTATATAATATACCGGCAGATAGACAGCTCCCTTCTCTATTTTATCAAAGACGATCTGCTTACTATCTTTTATTTCCGAAAAACAAATAGGAACCCATTTCGCATTGTCAAATACTGCCAGATATGCATATTTTTCTTTGCGTTCTCTTTTCCCGGAAAGTACAGGAAAAACAGGATCAATGGTCGTTGCATATTCATCCGTAACGTCTTTTATAAACACATTGCGCAACGTTGACGGGACACTACCAGCTTCTTTATTCAGCCGGACTAAGGCCGAATTGGGAGAATATGTTCTTCGATATACTTTACCTTTACACTCACCCGGTCGTAGGGTAGCTAAAAAAGGTTCATGCCCTCCTTCACATACCATTCGGCGATCGTGATCTATCAGAATACTTAGCCACGAATGTGCATGTGCTTTTGTAGGCCACTGCAAAACGAAATCATACGAAACCGCAAAACCCTTACTACGCATGATGGCTAAAGCAGTATTTGTCCTTGTCTCACAAGAATTGGAAGGAATATTGCACCAAAACGGAATCTTATATAACGCATGCCACTTCAGAGGCTTTTTCAAATCGACAATAACAGTATCACGTAGTTTAATATTAATAGCTTCTGCCGCATGATAAGGTGTTTTATTCCAAATGTCATTATAAGAAAAATCGCATAATGTGTCATTAGCTATCGGTTTCAACACATTGCGCCAATCATCAAAAGCCTGAAACTCTACGCACTTATAAGGAAGCATATATTCACAAAATTCATCGAATGTAATGCCTCTTGCCCAACGACCTTGTTGCCAATCGTCAAAAGCCGCGTCTATACTCTGTATCAGATAGCTGGCTTTTATGACAGAGTAATCTTCCTTAAACTCAAAATCATCTGATGGAAACTCTAACAACAAATTATTTAATTCATTCACCTGTTCATCAATCTTTCTGTCGGAGAAGATTATCTTTTCAGCTTCAACATAATATTCTTCAATATCTTTCCCTGTATACGACTGGTGTCCGGGCATATTTATTATCAAAAATTTAGCAGCTCTAAGCTTCAAACTGTCGGCTTCGTTTTCTTTATAATGCTCCAACACTTTTTCGAGTTCCGGACGATTATTGCCCGACAGTGTCAGCACCTTTTCCAGCTGTTTTTCTTCAGAGTTTTGACAACTGAAAAGCAAAAGAAGAAAAAGAAAGATGAATGTAGCTTTCATTTTGTATGATTGTTAGTTTATAATTAAATATTCTTTTTGCGCAAATAGTTTCTAGCCTCTTCTCGTATGATAGAAACAGTGTAAGATGGTATCTTTATCCGTTTATTGATTATTTCTAAGGCTACCCGTTCGGCAAGTATACAGTTTTTAGATTTTGCATAGACTCTCAAAAGTCCTTGTAATGGAAGAAAACGGCTAGGACACATACATTGTGCCAGTTTATAGCGTCTTTCAGCTTCTTTCCAACATTCCATCTGATAGTAATTGTCAGCTAATTGCATTTGCAGGTCATACGTATTGATATACGACTCGCAATGCAAGAATATGTTGACGCTTTGTTTGTACAATTCCACATTTTTCAATTCTGATGCATAATTGTACAAGAAATAGGGATTGCCATTCCACTCATCGTATAGCCTGGTAAATACAGATAATTCGTTATCCAGCAAACCATTGTTCTTTTCTGCAACCAACGAAATTCGTTTCCATGTACACTCGAAAATGATATTCTTAATCGAAAAAAAACAGAGTATAAAAAGAATAATCAATAAAAATGGCTTGTTGAAATGTATTGTTCGTAGAGCAACCTCCCGTTGATTAAGTGAAGCGAGGCAGTAGATAATCATGAACCAAACAAAAGCATATTTGAATGGATAAGAAAAACAGGAAAATATAGCAATAGAAACAAGCGTCAGTAAGGCTGGAGTGTCAAATACCACATTACTTCGAAAAACAGCAATCAACGACAATAAGAATAAAGCGATTCCTATAAGTCCTTGTTCAATCAGCAACAACAGATACTCATTAAATGGATGATTCGTGTTCCCTGCCAATATTCTATCGCTTTCATCTGCATAGGAGGAAGACAAATATTTGGCTTGTTCCGGCATGTAATCCGCCTTAAAAGAGCCGAGTCCGTTTCCCTGAATTATATGTTCCTTACACAATCCGGCAGATACTTTCCAAATCAGAACACGACCGGAAGCGGAAGCTGGTTTTAGATAAATCAGTCCAATGAATAAACCTATTAGAAACAAAGCGCCTCCGCTGATAAAAAAGATGCGCCTTCTATGAATTAACTTCCGATAGCGGAGAGCGTAAAAAAGGAGTGTTACTACGCATAAAGTAAGTATACCTGTTCTCGAACCGGATAAGATAACGACTATAATGAGGAGAAGACACGCCATAAACTTGAGCGTTTTTCTTTTTCCATTAGAAGTCTGGCACAAAAGAAAAGGATAACAGAGAACGATGCTTGCAGCAAATCCGGCGGGATTATCAAAAGAACCAGTAACAGAAAAATAAGATTGAGTTTCTATATATCCTGTGTATTGCAATAAGCCATATAAGGCCGACAAAACTCCAACGGCAGCTAAAATGCTATTAAATGTTTCTGTAGAATTTTTTCCATTACGCATCAACACAAAAAGAATCCATCCAGATACGATGTATACACTGTGTATATATTGCGATGTAAAGAGACTGCAAACGAAAACATATCCTATAAAAACAGTAAAGGACACAAATAGAAAATCAACAGACAGTCTAATTTTTCGCTTCCAGTTCCCTATGCAAATACCTCCCCATATTACGATGCCGACAACGAAACTTATATTTTTAGGCATAAAATACCTATCCATAAACCAATCAGCCGATAAGTATAAGGTGGTGATAAGTAAAAAAGAAAACGTAAAAACATTATCACTGAATAATTGCCTTAACTTGCAGAATATAAAAGAGGGAATCTGTGTTTGCATTGATAATAATTAGTTCTTCCTTTGCCCCTGCTCCTTTTCCTTTCGGATTGAAAGAAAAATGAAGCGAGCACGATTCGTCAGGATTTAATTCATACTTCTCCACCGATGCTTGTGTACATCCACATCCAGTTTCGATCTCTCCTATCTCCAATCTGGCATTGCCTACATTGGTGATTGTAATGCTATCACGACAAATTATATCAGAACTAATTATTCCGAAATCGTGTGTATAGGAAGACAGAGATACCTCTGCCTTCCTTTTTTGATTGCAAGAAACGCAAATCAGCAGAATAACAATAAGACCAAGGATTTTACTCATTTTTTATAGTTGTTGATGATGAACTACTCGGAATAGTCTCGATGAAACGGGGCGCATTATCACGTATACTATCCAACAACGGTTTGGTCTTTTCTCTATATTCTTCTCTTTTAATAGTATAGTCCCGCCAAGCCAAAAGAATATCTCGATCGGCTTTGGGCATTCGGTCGAGAATCCGTAGATATTTTGGGAAATCAGGATCCTTTGATGCTCTTCGTCCGTTCAACAAAAAAGATAAGTGGAATCGTACGACATCTGGATATTGAGCATATTTCTCTAAGAAAAAAAGTCTACATTCGTTGGCATGTATGTATGCATCTCTGAAAGATGCACTTCTATTTTGAAGAGAACGCTCTCTATCCACTTTTTTTTGCTGTTCGATAATACATCTGTTATAATCGTCGTTAATAGGAGTACCTGATACAATACCCTTATCTGCCCAATTAGCGATACGGATATGGATATTACCAGGCTCAACTATAAAATATAAGCCCAAATCCAACATATTTCTTCCTGTTCTGGCACTAGAAAGATACGCTAAGAATGGCTTTTGTGAAAGTACACCTTCATAATGGAATTTCCCGTCAACCACCAATATACTATCAATAAATGAATGTTTCATGCGCTCATACTCTTGACCAATGGCAGAATTGTTAACTAAACGCAAATAACTATTATCCAACGAATGGTCGGGTAATTCACCCCAAATGGTGTACTTTTCTTGTCCATAAAACTGTTGAGCTATAGAAACGAATGCGATAATTAGCAATATACTACTATATTTCATTTTTATATATATTAAATTTATCATTTTTCTTTTTTACCATATGCCGCCTGACAAGCATCTTGACACCCAGTTAAATCAAAATAACAACAATCCAAACAGAAATCATGACTATCTACGCATGCCTCATATCTAGGTCCCTCTTGATATAATTTTTCCTTTGCCGGTACATTTTCAAGACATGTATTGAATATCTCATAGCAATTAGTTACACCTTGTTCCATATCACCATCACATTTTTTATTACAATTCTCAAGTGCCTCTGGATCTTCCGCTCGTGTACCAATAACAATTTTATGCATTTGATATTTTTGCCGAGCTCTTATTAATTCTAATCGGGTGACATCAACTCCCTCATAAACTTCTTGAAATATAGAAAAAATTCTATTCCGTTCGGTTCGTTCATCATATTTTAACAAAATATTCAATTGCACTCTTGCTTCCATACGAGTTTCAGAATTCAACAATTGTTTCTTAAGCTGATGATACTGTTCCTTCCCTTCTGAAGATAATTCGTTAATTGCGTTTCGCCTTCGCCTAATCCCCTTCCTTATTTCTTTTTGTAAGTTCTGATAGGCTTCCGAAGCAATAAAGAGATCAGCGGCAGTCACATCTTCTGCCTGTTGAAAGTAATCGTCAGCTTCATCCGCCTGACAACTAAGCACAGAAATACTGATTAGAAAAACTAATCCAACCATAATAAAGCCTAAATTCATTTTTTTCATAAGAACTACTTTTAGAGATTAATAATATTGAATATCTTTTTCAAGGCGATACCAAGATATTAGTAGATAATCGTTTGGCTCATTTTCCAGTTCTGTCTATATCAAATAAGATAAGGAACTGTATTTTTCCATAATATTAGTACGAATAAAAGTTTATTGCTCTTGCTGTTACAAAGGACGACATTTATAAATTTAAATACAAATTTCAACCGTATACAAATACGTATACACAGCCAATGTATATGCGTTTTTTAAAGACCAAGGATTTTACTCATTTTTTACAGTTGTTGATGATGAACTACTCGGAATAGTCTCGATGAAACGAGGTGGATCACCGATCAAACTATCTAATATTATTCTGCTCTTCCTTTTAAATTCTCGTTCTTTTATAATATAATCCCACCACGACAAAAAAGCATCTCGATCCGCTTGGGGCATTGAATTAATAATGCGTAGATATTGAGAGAGTTCAGATTCCCTAATCGCGAATTATCTGGAAATTCACCTTGAATCGTGTATTTCTCTTGTCCGTAAAATAGTTGGGCTATAGATACAAACATTAATATGAATAGATATTTTCTCATGATAATAATTTAAGTGTTACAGAGACTCCGTTTCTTCTCTTCACATATTTAATTCTCCTAAAAAATGATACTTTTCCCCTGCTGCAAGGTGATATAAATGCTCGCACTTCCATTGGAATATACCTTAATATAAAAGTTGCAATTACCTATTGTTGTATTTGCAGAAAACTTGATGTGAGCATTTTTCTTTTTATCTATATCCACAGTATATTTTTTCAAAGGAGCCTGAAAGTAAAGTTCTGCTCCTCTCCTGTATGGTATATCAGCTTGACCGAGATAAAAAAGATCAGAAAAAATTGAATCATTTTTAATTTCTATTGAATAATCAGACTCATTCAATAATATAGGATCTTTATATGGAAGAATGCAAGTACCTACATTTATCTTGTAGACTTTTGATGTAATAATCTTTCCGACAACTTCCGCCTTTTGTTTTTTTTGTTCTTTTTTGCTTTGGGGCAGAAAGAATCGGAATTTCTACCAGCATTGTCAAAAATAGAACAAGAATTTGCTTTTTTACTTTCATATTAGATTATAACTTAAATATGGATGTATAAAAAGCCTAATGAAATACGGTTATAGGACACATACCATTGCTACTCTCACAATTGCCTATTCCGATTTGCAAATAATCATCATTCGATTGACAACTAAGCATAGATATAGCTATTAAAAAGGTTAACACAACCATATTCAAGAAAGCTTTGCTTTTTTTCATAAAACTATTTTTAAGGTAGTAACATATAGGGCACTTATTCTCCCGCTGATTGTCAATTTCATAATCAAAAACACGTCATACAAATCACAATAAGACTAAAATTCTACTTATTTTTCATCGTTGTTGATGATGAATTACTCGGAATAGTCTCGATGAAACGAGGAGCATTGTTACGTATACTGTCCAATAATGGTTTGGTCTTTTTTTCATATTCATACTTTTTAATAGTATAGTCCAGCCAAGCCAAAAGAATATCCCGATCTGCTTTAGGCATTCGGTCGAGAATCTGTAGATATTTTGGAAAATTAGGATCCCTTGACATTCTTCGTCCGTTCAATAAAAAAGATAAGTGGAATCGTACGACATCCGGGTATTGGGCATATTTTTCTAAAAAAAGTAATTGATTTTCCATACTTCTCTTTGTGCCAATCATATAGGTACTGTAATCTTCATTAATAGGAGTACCTGATACCACACCCTCATCTGCCCAATTAGCGATGCGGATATGAATATTACCAGGCTCAACTATAAAATACAGGCCCAAATCCAACATATTTCTTCCTGTCCTTGCACTAGAAAGATACGCTAAGAATGGCTTTTGTGAAAGTACACCTTCATAATGGAATTTCCCATCAACCACCAATATACTATCAATAAATAAATGTTTAATTCGTTCTTTTTCTTGACTAAGAGCTGAACTATTAGTCAAACGCAAATAACTATCATCTAACGAATGGTCGGGTAATTCACCCTGAATGGTATATTTTCCTTGACCGTAAAATAGCTGGGCTATAGATACGAAAATAAAAATGAATAGATATTTTTTCATTATTACGACTATTAAATATTAACTCTTACAATTAAAATTTATTCCTCATCTGGATAGCTTTTATCACAACTTTTTTTACAATTTTCTTCCTCCCTTTGTGCAGCCGATATACAGGCATCTCTTACTTTTACCCAGAATTTATAGCTTTCACCATCTGGAAATTCACTAGCAGGTAAATCTTTAATATTCTCGTTAAAATGGTTATGACATGCAATTATATCTTCTTTAGTCGTTTCATCACAATCATTCTTGCATTTTTCACGTAATTCTGCATTGGTATCTGTTCGTGTAATCACAACTTTACACATTCGACTTTTTTGTCGTGCCCTCATCAACTCTAATTTAGTAAAATTTACATCTTTAAAAACGTCCCTGACCAAGGAAGAAATACGATCACGGTTAGCTTGATAATCATATCCTGTCAGAATCTTTAATTGAGTAATTGCTTCTGTACGAGTCTCAACATTAAGCATACCTTTTCGGAGTAAACGATATTGTTCCAAGTCTTCTTTAGACAATTTAGAGATTGCGTTTCGTTCTCTTCTCATGTCCTTTCCTATTTCTTTTTCCAAGTTCTGATAAGCTTCCGAAGCAATAAAAAGATCAGCAGCAGTCACATCTACTGCCTGTTGAGAGTATTCGTCAGTTTCATCCGTCTGACAACTAAGTACTAAAATACTGATTAGAAAGGCTAATCCAATCATAACAAAGCCAAAATTCCACTTTTTCATAAGAATTACTTTTAGAGATTACTAATTTTGAATATCTTTTTCAAAGCAATATCATATATTTGTAAAAATTGTATAATTCACTTCCAATTCCATCTATATCACATAAGATAAGGAGCTGCATTTTTCCATATTATTAGTACGAATAAGAATTTATCGTTCTTGTTGTAACAAAGGACGACATTTATAAATTGGAATACAAATTTCAACCGTATACAAATGCGTATACACAGCCAATGTATACGCATTTAAATATGTTTTTTAAAGAAAGATTATTCTAAACGTAATGATTTAATAAAATCGGTAATAGATTCACAAGAAACATTCATTTTCTTTTTCAATCTACTACGGCGTATCCGAAAAGAACTTCCTAGAATATGGAACAACTCTGAAATCTGCGCATTACTAAAATCGATACGTAACAAAAGAATGATATGTATATCATCTTCAGAAAGTACAGGGTAATAACGTCTCAACTTATAGATAAAACCATCCTGATGAAGATTTATCCAGAATTCTAACTTATTCCAATTACAATCACTTATTGCTGATAAAGATGTAACATAAATTTGTACGTCATAGACAGTCTTCCATTCTTCTTCATTCATAGCTGGATTTTTATCTATTACAATTATGCCCTATTTCACCAATTCACCATTGATATAAAGGTTTTTGAAAGTAATATCTTTCGCCCCTTTAATATCATTTGCTCCTTTGGCTACATTATTAAAGTGAGAATCCTCTACACTGATATTATATACATGTTTATCATCCTCCAATCCGATAATAAGCACACCTAATTTACTCTTCTCACAAGTTACATTCTTCAAATGCACATTACGGACAATCGGGTCAAACCCTCTCTTACATTTCTCCCGATTCTCATATTGCAGATTGATGCGAAGTACAGCTTCACGACATTGTCCTACCGTTACATTGCGCACATATACATTTTCTATAAGTCCTCCACGGCAAGTGCTCGTCTTAATACGAATGACACGATCCAGATTCGGGCTATCCATCCGGCAGTCTTCTACAAACAAGTTACGGTAACCACCGGAAATCTCACTGCCGATCACTACTCCTCCATGTCCATTTCTCATCATGCAACCACGTACGATAATGTTCTCACTGGGAATATTCCATTTACGCCCGTCTTCATTACGTCCTGATTTAATGGCAATACAATCATCACCCGTGTCAAATGTACAATTCTCTATCAACACATTCTTACAAGATTCAGGATCACATCCGTCTCCGTTAGGTCCACGATTGAAAACAGTCACTCCGCTAACAATCAAGCTCTCGCAGAAAAGAGGATGAATCACCCAAAATGGAGAGTTTAACAAAGTAACACCTTCAATCAAGATGGTGTGGCAGGAATGTAAGTTCAATAGCTGCGGACGCATACCATCTTCCGGCTTCATCAGACGCTTGTAGACAGGAGTCGATGTTTCACCATACATCAACAGACGTTCACGACCTCCATTGCGTTGAGCCACCATGCCTTCTTTCCAACCATACTTTACGGCCCCACACATCGGCCACCAAGTTTCCATGCTACCTTGTCCGTCAATAATACCTTTTCCTGTTATGGCAATATTGCTTTCACCATAAGCATAAATCAAGGGGTGAGCGTTATAGCAATCAATTCCTTCCCAACGGGTTAAAACTGCAGGAAAATAAAGGCTTTGATCTGTAGAGAATTTCAAAACAGCTCCCTCTTCGAGATGGAAATTCACATTGCTCTTTAGAGTAATAGGTCCGGTATAAAAAGTGCCTTTAGGAACAATTACTGTGCCACCTCCTGACAGACTGCACTGTAAAATAGCCTGATTAATGGCTTCATGGCAAGGATTAGCCTCATCATCCGTTTTTGCTCCAAAATCAGTTATAAGAAATGTTCGTTTCGGAAAAGAGGTCCGTTTAATCTGTTTTTCGATACGGGCGCTTTCTTTAAATGCTTTATCAAAATCAACAGTATTCGCAGATGTTACCTCTGCCACAAAAAGCAACATCAGTAGTAAATTAATAGTTCTTCTCATCATAATTCTTATCCTTTTATTAATATGTTATTTTTATTTTATTGCAATGTAACTCCCATCAGACCGATAACAACATCGTTTGAAAGTGTTTCCAACGTCAGATGACTTAACTCTTTGGAAGGATTCAGAGGCATGTCCAAAAGTACACCTGCTCCCCCCTCGATGGAACGTCCATAAACACCCTTTATGCCTAAGTCCTTTCCCAAGTCATTGCTAACCAAACCCGTCTTAAAATGAATGCGATAAGGACGGGGAGAAACAACGGTGAATGCCTGACCATCAACATAGAAATCCTGTTCAATAGGACACCAGTTATCCGGATTCACTAATTCCAATACATCAGAAGTTCCATCTGTATAGTATACACGAACAATACCATTAGCAATGCGACACTGCATGTGGTTGGTACTGCCTGCCATCATTAAATAGGCATGAGAAGCCCGACCGGAAAGCGGAATACTCAAACTGTCGGGATAATTATCCCACAACGAAGTAAAAGCAATATTGCTTCCTTGAGCCAATGTTCGGAATGGCACACCCAGTTTGGTAGTCAGCATCTCATCACGTACCAAGGCACGCAAACCTGCATCATCAATATCAGCAGTTAATTTGGGATGGCACCACTCGCCAATGCCCTGAACAGGAAGTTGCAAAGTGGTATAAGGCGAACGGGGTGTCAGATACTCATTCCGGAAAATATCAGTCACATTCGCATTGAACAAAGAATCCATATTCATCACCCGGCACTCTGACGTATTCACCTGTGAGAAAGGAAGAATGACTGATGTTTTTTCCGATTTCGTAATCTGTACGTTTACAGGCTGCCACCATTCCATCTGTCCTTGTTTCATGCGAACAAAGAATGTATGATGCCCCAAATGATCATTGACCTTACTTCTTATAGATGTATCACTAACATTCGGTTGTATCAGCACTCCCTGCGGATCATATATTTCACCGAATACCGCCCCTAAAATGGATGGAACACGGATCTCCGCTAAAGCCTCCGCCTGTATTTCAGGCAAAACCGGATTCAGACAGTTTCCTTTCCACACAATTTCGACAATTGCTTTTTGGGCAGAAGAAGCAGGAATAACAACCACCGGATAACCAGAAGCAGCTTCCGCAAAGCTCCAGTCAACTTCTTTCCCATTTACTTTCACAGAATGAATCCTTTCTCTTCCGACATTCACTTGTAATGTCAATGCCAAAGGCGCCTTAAAACGTTGCTCTATCCGGTAAATATCCGTATCATTCTCCCTGACAAAGTGATAGGTTATGTCAGGCAAAGAAATAGAAGCTTTTAACCATCCTGCGGGAAATCCCGGACGAATCACCATCTTCCCGTTCAATACATCGGGTAAAATGCCATACAATCCTTGTACCAGTAATCGGGAAGCTACCCCTATCGGATCTCCAAAGTCACGATAACACTCTCCACGGGCAGCATCATAAAAGCTGACTTGCCCCAAATTGCCGGGACTGTTACCTAAGTACATACCATCCAGAAATGAACTTTTCATCAATCGATATGCCTCCTCCGGACGTCCTGCCTGGAAATAGGCCAAAGCTGTATGCATTACCTCTGCGAAAGCCACATTATTGATACTCCAGGAATAAGGTAACCAATTGGTAGTGGCAATCGTTGCATACCCCTCTTCCAGTCCATCGGCATACACGGGGATATGTGGTATTTCCGTATCAACATACCGTGTAGCCTGATAAGCTTGAAAAGGATCAGCAACGTCGCTATCGAGTGCATGGTATATAGTCCATAATCCCGGACTTTCGTGAAGCCGGCGATGTCCCATAAAATCCTGATATTCCGCCCAACAACCTTTGCCCTGCATCCAAAGACGCTTATTCATCGCTTTCAATATTTGCTCGGCTTCGTTCTGATAAGGTGAAGGGTCTTCGCCTATCAAAGAAGCAAGAAAAGCTGCCATTTTATTGGCACGGTAGTTATAAGCCGACGAATGGGTGACTGCGCCACTGTTGTAGTAAAGCGCATCACTTGCCCAAATACAAGCGTATGCATCATATAAACCATCATTGTCCGGATCATAATTTAATTTTTCCCAAGCTAGATGGCGGGTAATCACAGGCCACATTTTGCGGACATACGCAGTATCTCCCGTCCAGTTGAAGTGCCATAACAATTCATCCATGTAACAAAGATTCATGTCATAGTGGTGCATCTGGTTGTTACGTCCAGGATTCCGGCAAATATACCCATTACTATATTGAGGAGTTCCCCAACGTTTTTCCGAACGCGCCAGATTCATTGTAGAATCCTGTGCCGGATGAGGTATTGTATTCGGGACATCAGTCACCTGACTGGCTGCATAAGCATCAAAATGAGTCCGTGCCCGGTCATGCCAACCTAAAGCATCACCGGTATATCCGGCCCTCCACCCACTTAACGGCATACGCCAGCCAATAGCACCGTGCAACCAAACCTGTCCGTCCCAAATTCCATCGGCAGCTGCGACCAATGCACCACCCAACGTGTTCAAATAAGGGTCCGGCGTTTCTATCTTCAAATGAGAAGCCAATACCAAAGAGGCTGCCTCCGCTTGTTGATAAAGTTTACGGACATTATAGCCTTCGGAAACCTCCCCACGTACCAAGTATACTTCTTTCTGCAAAGAAAGTTCACCTGTGACAAGGTCAGTCGCTTCGGCAGGAAGTTCGAAGCAATCAGCCGGGTCTACCCCCATATCTCCATTACGACTCAAACGTTTTCCGGTAGCTCCCCCATGTTGCCAACGAAGTATAGCTCCTTTAGGCATATTCGAAGGAGAAAAACGCCAAATAGCTCCATCCATATCGGCTAATGCCAATACAGAAATACGCAGTTCTCCTTTTCCCCAAGACGGGTCTGTCAAATAATAGGTACGTTTTCCAGCCGAATAACGGGATTCACAATGCCCGGTGCAGTCAAGCGCCAATTCTGTTCCGTCACGAAGAATGACTTTGAAACTTATATTTCCTCCGCGTCCGTTATTATAAAAAGCAAAAACCGGCCGGTCACTTGTTTCTACCCGAAAGGGACTGTGACTACCGTACAAAGCACGGGTATACCGATTCTTACCATTGACACAAACAAACTCATCACCATCGGGACGATATTGCAACGTCCTTTTTGTACCTCGCAGATGTTCATTCAAGGAGATGGATTCTTTAAAGTCACCGATCTGCTTTGCCTCTCTTTGAGCATTTAATGGCATCGCCGACAACATCAAGAGGCAACAAACAGTCAGCTTTCCTTGTAAAATAAGATTCAGATGAAAATAACTCATATTTTTTTGTGTTTGATTATGGTAATGGCTTCAATCCTTCCCAACGGACATTCCAAGTTCCATCTTTCGGAAATCCCGGATTAGTCTCCGTACATCCGTCCCAACCGGCACACATCATCGCAATAGCAGTCAGCAAGCCGCCATTACCCGGTAAATAAATACGTAAACGACCGTCCTGATAATTATGACCATTCGGCAAGTATGTGTTTGTACGTTTGTCCATCAGTAAAGCTCCGACGGCCTTTTCCGGTTCACCCAAACGGGCAGCATTCATAGCCGTCATCGGATAATCCCATCCCCAGGTTTTACCCCAATTCCAGTTATCCCAAATCCAGTGCAATGTATTTTTCATATAATCTTCCCGGATAAGTTTATTCATCGGAAGAATACCGACTGCACCTAATACTGCCATGTGGTCGGAAGTATAACGAATATCTTTATAAGTATCTATGGCTGTTTCAGCAGCCAGATAAAGTCCTTCATTATTAGATGCTAAAGGGGAAAGTTTATCGATCATTTCATCCCATTCCAAACTGCGTTGCTGTCCCATACGTTCACGCCATTGTTGGGCGGTCTGCATGGCAAAATGCCAGTAAGAAAGTTCAAAAGGAGGATTAACTGTTTCTGCAGCACGCAACGTTTCTTGTGCAGGAATGGCACCTTTCAATATGTAACGTCCTTCCAGTTCATCGTATGTAGCAAAAGAGTACATAAATTCTGCAGTCTCCTGTACCAAACGATTATATTTCTCCAATACTTCTTTAGTCGGATCAGCACGATAAAGTAATTCTGCCAAATAAATTAAATGAGGTTGTTGCCAAATCAGAAAACTTCCTACTTTGGAAGGGGCTTCTGTTCCTGAAGGATCGGTCATTTTCATCCAGCGAACACCATCAAACCCTTGTCTTTGAGCTATTTGACGCGCTATCGGTTCAGCCTTTTCATACCAGCCTAATGTACGGTCAAGTAAGTTGCTACGATTCCAAAGAGCAAATTGAGCCTCGTGCCACCAGATCATTTCAAGATGGAATTTGCCAAACCACGAATTATAGGTAAGCCCCGTCTCTTGCGGAGGAGTAGTACCTGCGCTCTGAATAGCAAGCAAATATTGGCTAAGTACCACACGTCGTTCCAGTTCTTTGGCCCGTGGGTCTGTACATGCCGAAAAGTCAACAGCTGCACCTTCCTTCCAAAACGAATTCCAATAGTTTTTTGCTTCTTCTTGAGTTTGTGCTACAGTAACAGGCTGCATTGAAGGAGCTGTACTAGTAAAAGCACATGCAAAAGCTAAATGATCGTCCATCGGAGTCAGGACAAAATAATGTTTTGCTTTCTCATTGAAAGTAGCCTTCCCTTCCCAATACAAAGTTACGAAATACTCTATGCTATCTAAAGTATGTTTCAAAACTGCGGAAGATTCATTTTGAGTAACAATAGTCGTTGTATGTTTATCAACGGCTTCCCAATTACATGCATCATCACAATGAGCGCCCGTAGGATACGGAAAGCGAAAACAAATCCCGGTATGCGCCTTAGAGGTAATATTTGCAGCAATCATATCATTAGAAGGATGGCAGACTGTCTCTACTTGATAATCTTCACCGTTTAATTTAAACCGACTTTCGATTTTTCCATCCCACAAGCAAAGTTTCTGATGAACATCAGTTACCTGTTCAATATCCGTACCTTCCTCCACGTCAAAACCGACAATTCCTAAATGAAGACGATGCGGATTGACACGAAACCAATTAGCGGCATCCTGCTGTCTGCCTTCTTCTTTGAATTGAGTAGCGTAAAGTTCTTTCTTTCCCCTGCCAAAATCGTATTCTTTCAGGGTTTCTTCCGAAGTAAGCCGGTCCGGATTGGCGAAGCTATGCCAACCCCACTGGCTCTGCGTTCCCAACGGAACTCCTTTTTTATAATTGTCCGGAAACGTCTGTAATCCGGTTATGTCTACCGTATAAGCAAACTCTCCATTTCCTACAGAAAGTGAAGCTAATGAATCGAATGCCGTCACAACAGGACTATTCCTTTCTACTAATGCCTCGCGGTCAATTATCGGCTGATTTCCATCTCCGCAAGCTGTCCAAATAAAAAGTGCTGCAATAGATACTGCGAATGTTTTCATGATTCTTTATTATTGTTATTTACAAAAGTATTTATTTTTGAAACAAATGACGCGGATTCTCATTCAAAAACCCGCGTCACTCCACCCTAATAATCCAATCCAAAGGATGATTTGAGGATCTTTATTTTAAATTCCATTTGATAAAATAGTCTCCATTCATTATTTTGGAACGAATGTCTTCAGCATTGCCGGTAGTTTCGTACTTTTCCGAAATATACTTCGCCATGAAACTATTATCATTATAACGTTTTGCCATACGAATCATAGCCGGATAAACTTTTCCTTCGCATGCCATTTCCAGCATCATTTCTTTCAATATTTCTTCGTCATTGTTTTGCTTATCGGAGGTAAAGGTACGTGATCCTAAACCACTATAACTTACTTCCGTTCCACGAATCCCCTTGTCACCATATTTACGGCTAGCGATTCCTGAAGTTCCATTTGAATAATTGTATACGGTACTAGCATTTGTCCAATGAGGGGTAAACCCATACCAGTTACCAGAATAAGTTCCTTCTTCATTAACGTCGAATTCACTAATATACCCACTAACACCAACATTAATTAAAGCGTCTATTACCGCTCTTCTACCCAACTGATTGAAAGCTTCCGCCAACATGAAATAGAGGTCTGCCCCTCGATAAGTATACACAAATACGTCATCACGATAAGCAGCACGCAAAGGACTGGAAATCGGACGAAATTTACAAACCACCCATTTTCCATTGTAATCATAAACCGTACGATCCATTCGGAAATCTTTGGTTTGATTACCCAGCGGATCGAATTCATTGTCTTTGAAACGTTCAACTGCCACTTCGGCCGGTGCTAACCAATATTTATTCGGATAATCAGAATCGAAATGTTTCAACAGATTGTTCGTCTGTCTGTTTTGATAGTCATACATGATTGCTGATGCAGATTCATAATCATACGGTGTCTCATTATTAAAAAAATTATTATAATGACTGAACAACATATCATTACGTAAAAAAGCAATAGATTGATTGTTGGTCTTTTCATACATACTATTCATTTTGTTAAGTATCATATTGATACACTGCTGGTATCTACCTAACCACAAGCAAATCTCTGCATATAAAGCATAATAAGGCGGAGTCATCATATCCCAACGACGATATTCACTGTTCGCTAATTCTGTGTCCGGATCTACCCAGTCTTTCCAAGCCGTTTCATAAGTTCCATCAATGTTATCAAAACCAATATCCAACAAATTCTTACAAGCAACCATTGTTTCATCAAGATTCAACACGTCAAACTTTGACAAGTCTCTTAATGAAGTCATCGGTTTATCCACCCAAACTACCTCTCCATAGATTTTGGCAATTGTCATAAACATCCATGTCTTAACACGTAGCGTACTGCTGACCAACGCCTTGTAATGGCTTTCGTTAATAGAATTATTTTCTTCGTATGTTTTCAATTTTCGAAGATAATCGTTGCAAGCATTAATCACTTCGTAAAATCCGGAAGGATCTGCATACGAATTACCACTCAAATCATCATCATAATTATACAAGTTATAGAGTTCAGTGGGTGCCGTTGCAGTCGGCACCACCATTTCTCCACGAAGTTCATTCAGATAAATCACCTTGTCTCCAATAGCTTGCATTTTAGTCATAATACCAATGTAACCGGAGTACATCTCACTTTCTTCCGATATATAATCCTCATTATCGAGTGTAACATCCGTATCGGGATTAAAGAAATCATCACATCCTCCCAATAAGGTAGCCGCTAGAATGAAAGCGACATTTAATAATATTTTTTTCATCTTCATCATTAGAATTTCAAGTTAATACCCAATTTGACAGATTTCGGTTGCATTACTTTCGCATAATCAAATCCTTGTATTGCACTATTACCGGACGAGTAAGCAAATTCCGGATCCAGTCCCAAGTATTTAGTAGCAGTAAGCAGATTTTCTCCTGTCACATACAGTGTGCCGGAACGGAAGAACTTCCAAACTGGCTTATCAAAACTATAGCTTAACGTAACACTCTTCATGCGCAAATAAGAAGCGTCTTCAATCCAGCGAGAAGAAAATTTGTTATTGCCAATAGCGTCTCCATAATTGGCACGCGGAATATTGGTCACTTGTCCTTCCACACTCCAACGATTGGCTACAGCAACACTTTGGTTGGAAAAAGATGAAGCTGATTCCAGTGTCTGCCTTACTGCATTGTAAGCTTCGTTTCCTTTTGAATATGAGAACTCAGCAGCTAAAGCAAACTGTTTGTAACGGATGTTGGTGTAAAATCCTCCAAAATAATCAGGAGTAGCACTACCCAAAGATACATAATCTTTAGAATCGATCCGACCATCATTATTCTGATCTACATAACGTACATCACCGGCACGGTATGGCTGATTACTACTGTTCAGCAATGCTGCCTCTTCTGCCTCCGACTGAGTGGAGTAAACACCCGTTGCCTGAAGTCCGTAAAACTCATATGGATTACCTCCTACTCGACTCACCAACATGGAACCGTCTTCATATTCAATTACTTCTTGTTCCTTGCCACCTAACGACTTGATTTTGCTTTCCATAAAAGAAATGTTACCTCCGACAATCCATTCAAAATCACGCAGGCGAACAAGTGAAGCCTGTAAAGAAAGCTCTACTCCATTATTGTCAATCTTACTGACGTTTGCATAATAAGCAGACGTACCATAAACTGCAGATTTACTAATGTTCATAATAACATCTTTACTTCTTCCACGATAGTAATCAACCCCTACGTTAATACGATTTCTTAAAATGCTTGCGTCCAAACTCAAGTTCATTTGTGAAGTTACTTCAGGTTTCAAGTGTGTATTCGGAATTTGTGTACGCAAAATACCTGACACTGCCATATATGGCGAACTACTATAATACGACTTTCCGTAATTAGAAGAAAAACGACTGTTTCCCATCAGACTATATTCCGCACGAATATCCAGACGATTTATCCAATCTTTATCAATCAGGAAAGACATGTTTTTCATCATCCAGGTGGCACTACCTGACGGATATACCTGGAAATGATTTGTATATCTTCCGTTGGCAGAAGAACCGTCAATTGCCATATTGAATGCAGTATTCAGAACATTATTATAAGTATAGTCGACATGAGCATAGATATTCGCCCAGTTCCATTTGTTCTGATAACCATCGAAATAACGACCAACAGCATTTGCAGATCCCAACACCTGATAGAAATCATTAGTAGTGTTACGGGCATATGCTCCGTCATATTCCTGCAAAGTAGTCATTGCCTGGAATCCTGCCATAACGTTCAGTGCATGACGGCTGTTGAACAACTTGTTGTAGCGCGCATTTAAATTATAAAAGTAGTTAGTGGCTTCCGCTACACCTTCTCGTATCGTATTTTCTTCTGTACCATATGAGTCGGTGATAGGAACAATGGTAAGATCCGTACGTCCCGGAACAAAAATGTGTTCTTTATTGTAATTATAATACAACCCAAACACACCACCAAGAGAAAATCCGGGAAACATTTTATAATTGAAACCAGCTTTGATATTGACGTCATACTGCCGACTTCTCGCATCTAATGTATTAACAATAGCCAGCGGATTACTTACGGCATAAGCCATATTCTCGCTAATTCCATAATAATAGGTAGAATAAACCGGAGTAAATATTCCATTATCAGATTTTTGGTAAGGGGCCAGCAACGGAGACTGTGCATAAGCAGTGAGTAACGGATTGGTACGCATATTCATTCCTTGTTCCTGATAATTGCCATTGATATATGCCAATCCGACAGTAGCATAGACTTCAAAATTCTTACTCACCAAGAAGTTTCCGTTCAACTGGGTATGGTAGCGATTCTGCTGGGTACTTTTCAATATTCCATCTTCTTTAGAGTACCCCAAAGATAAATCATATTTAGCGATAGCATCACCACCTTCTACCCGAAACAGATTCTCCGTTACGAATCCTCTCCGGTAGATTTCATCCTGCCAGTTCGTATTGTTATTGTAGTAGTTAGCATATTTGCTGTTATTAGGATCACTCATAAAAGGAAATTCAGTAAAGAACTCATCCATATTACCGAAATAACTCATACCCATATCCGACAAATACGAACGGTAGTTGATTCCGTTTAATAATGGCATACGCTTATTATTCCAATTGATACCAAATTGTCCATAGTAACTGATTTCCGTATTCATGTTGTCCGAATTAGCACCATCTGTCTCAATCAGAATAACGCCATTAGCACCCATAGAACCATATAAAGCAGCCTCTGCACCTTTCAAAATTGTAATATTCTGAATATCCTGCAGATTGTAAGCTTGGAAAATATTACGGCTCAATCCGTTAATCAACGGAGAATCATTCACGTCCGGTATATGAGGTATACCATTAATAACAACTAACGGAGCATTGTTACCCACAAACGAACGTACTCCACGGAAATTGAGATAACTTCCCTCTCCAGGCATACCGCTACCACGAGTTACCTGCAAACCGGCAATTTGTCCAGCCAAAGCACGGTCTATCTTCATGCCGGCAGGCACAAAGTCTTTTTTGGCAATATTCTCAGCGGAAGTAGTAACACCGTTTGTCTCAATACGGAAAGGCAACACCGTTGTCTCATTATACTTGTACTCCGATTCGGGAATCAGAATAATAGACATCTCCTTACGGTTATTTACCGCCTGAAACACTGTATAATACCCGGCAGCCCAAACAGAAATATTGGCTTTCTGCGGATCCTTGCATTGAATTTGAAATACTCCATTTTTGTCCGTAGTGACATCTTCACTTCCGGTGACAGAGATTACCGCACCCTCAATCGGAATATTCAGGGTAGATAATATTTTACCGCTTATTTTGCCTTGTTCCTGTGCATACAGATTAGCTGCGAACAGGCAAATTAACAGGGCGAAAAATAAAACTTGTATCTTTTTCATGTTGTCTTTATTTTCATAAGATTAATAACAGTCCTTAGTTGGTCTTAGGCACCAATGATATAACGATGCGTGTTTCAAGTTGCTTCCAGAGCCTTTAAAGCGGATCACAATTTCAGAAGCTTTATCACCTGGAATAGTAACTGTGCCTACAGTACCACCGTCACGATCGTATTTTGCTTTATCTTTAAATCCTTGTTTAACAGCTTCATCTATATTTTCCGGGTATCCCCCTTCTTTACCACGGTCGTAATGGAGAGCAGAATTGTTGTTTAATTTAGACTGTGAAAAAGTACCAACTTGAATTTCCTCTCCATCTTTGAAAATTGAAAAATCAATCGCTCCCAAGTCTTTAGCTTGCCGGAATCCCATAGCAAACGTGTAAGTTCCAGGTGGAATTTTGTATGAAGTAGCGACATAATCTTTTCCTACCATTTCACCTCTAAACGGGGTATAGTCCAGCGTATAATTTTTATTTTCCAAATCTGTCAGAGTAAAATAAAGTACCCTATATCCTATCTTGGGAAATCCTAATGCCGGCCATCCATTTATAGTTGCTTCGTCTGTTTCACTGATCTTTTCAAATGAAAGATTCGTAGTGTTGAAATACTTTTCTTTATCACTTGCGCTCAGATATTCATAGTTTCTGAAAAGTTCCTTAAGACGGTAAATCAATACGTTAGTCGGTATTTTCATTTTTGTGACACGGTAAGCCGTTCCGTTACTCATAGGAATCGGATTTTCAAGGTCTACTTCCTGTACAGTAGTACGCCATTGTTTATCAAACACAGAAGTCAGATCTTCGTTTGTTTCAAAATCTTCCTTGCTATAAACGCTGTTAAAAAAAGCAGCTTGGAACACCCAATTCTCCAAGATGCTGTCTGCGCGTACCATATTCCAATCAGCCAAATTTTTCCGTGCGGTACTCAAGGCCTGATTCACCACATCATTGGAAGGGAGCAACATAGTAGCAGTGAGATTCTCAGACATGATGTTGAATTTTCTATTCTCGAAATAAGGAGCTTTGACGGTAAATACAGAATCATACACAGTATTTCCTGTCTTATCTACTCCTATCACCGTACTTGCATTTTTATCAAATGTCAAGACATAACGTGATCTGACCATATTACGAAAAATAGAATAATCGTCTCCCAAATTCTCAATAATTTCATACAGACTTCTCGGAGACTCTACAGCCTGATCCAATAAATACAAATATCCATTGGTTAGCTTAATAACTTTAGTAACATTTGCATTGTTGAAACGAACACCGGCAACTGCTCTAGTCTCAGGAGAAGTGGTAGAAATATTTAGATACTTACCACTCCACATCAAAATACGCTGTCCGTCTTCCAAATTAGAAGGAGAGATGGATGCATCAGAAATATAGGTTTGAGCAGTATATATAGGATCATCCCCTGCTGCAATACCTGATTCTACAGCTAGAATAGTGTACATCTGTTCTTTCTCCAATAGTTGCTCCACCATACCTGTTTTGTTAAACAATTGGTACATATCGCTCAATGAAGGCTCCTGAGCCAAATAATCGGTAATGGTTGCATTAACTACAGAAATCTCCGTATTATTCACCTTACTGGTATCTTGGGCATAATGCTCATCCCATGTGTCGGTACAACTACTCCCTATCAATCCGATTAGAGCAATGCCAAATATATATTTTCTTGCTTTCATAATTTATTCGTCAAATATAGGTTCAAATAATAAGTAATCAATAAGTATACGATAGTTGGGGTCTTTACTTGCAGCAGGGTCATTCATCACTAATCGGAAAGTGTGAGTAGAAGTCTCTGTAAATTCCAGTTCAGAATAAAGCACATAGGAATAACATCCTAATGTTTTAGAAGGAACTGTCGTATAAGGAGCGCATGTAACAGAGTTTTCTCCATCAAAGCTGAAAATCATTTTCCCTCCGTTACTGCCGCCTGTACTGGTTCTTATAAATTCCATGGAAGTGGCGTAACCAAATCGTAATGTCACTTTGTACTTTCCTTTAATAATAGATGGCGTTTGCATGGAAACCCAACCTGTATTACCCAAGTTTAACATCAGGAAATCCATATTATTTGCAGTATTCCATCCATTATTGGTTCGGGTAGTAAAATAAGTGACATTGTAATAACTACCATAAGTTCCAGAAGGATTATTAAGGCTATATTCATAACAATTGAGACCTGAAACATCACACTTTTTCTCTGCTGTACCAAAAGATTCTTGGAATTTGATCCCATCTTCTCCGTTACCAGCCGCTATCCAATCGCCAATAATAGAATAATTGCATACGTCAAACAAAACAGTTTCCGGTTCGGCTTCCGCCACAGGCAAGTAAGAAGAAACTTGATGAATATAACCATTTTTAGCTTGTAAATTACAATAGTCTTCTACAAAACAAGCTCGATTCTCATCCCTGTAGTTCAAATAGAATATCTTGTCTTCTTTGCTGATTCTTATCACGCTTCCAGCATTCAGTGTATTCCATATTTTGGAGGTTGCGTCCGGTGTATCAAAGCTACGTAATTTACTCAAATCATAGCTTCCATCCAAAACATGATAAGCTACATATTGATACAATACATTCTCTGGATTAGTATAATCACTGCCTGCTCCTAACAGTTGTACCAAGTCTTGCAAACTGTTGACACCTGCTTCCTTGAATACATCGTCCGATACTGCCAACAATGTATAATTGCGTTTCTGCTGAGTGGTCTGACCCAAATCATCTACTATATCATCATATATAACATCTAATTCCGCACCCACTCCTGTAGCATCCATTGCAGATTTCAGAATTGTGTAGGGACGTCCGCTTTCAGATATACGAGCATATACACTTTCTGTAAGTGGCGTCAGCGTATTTTCCAATACATATACATAACCGTTAGATACCTTATTTGCAAACTCTATTACATGAGCTTCATTATTCAGGTAAACAGACTGCATACCACCACCTCCAACTTCCGCACTTCCGAAAGATACCATCAAGACATCATCAGAAACGGTCCTTTTTGCTAATGCCCCTTCCTTCTCTATAAAAATTTCCTGACTAATGGTATCCTGTACTATGTGATAGGACACTAGGCTACGTGCATACTCTGTACCCAAATCTTCAATGGAAGAAACTCCCTTTCGATTATAAAATTCTTTTACAGCAGCATTATTAGGTACAAAAAGTGTAAAAGACTGTGTTGCCTGATTTACAGCATTGTACAAGTCTGCATACTTCATAATGTGAATCCATTCGGAAAAGTCGTCTGACCTGTTGGACAAATAAGTTCCTGCAGGCTGCATATCGAAAACAACATATGTATCTCCGTCATACGGATCATTGCAAGCTGCACATAAAATAATGAACAGCATCCAGTATATTTTTTTCATTTTTTTCATTGCATATCGTTATTTAATTATTCATAATAAGGATTTTGCTTCAATAACGAGTTGGTGGATATGTCACTGGCAGGAATTGGCAAATACCAAGCATTGTCGTTGTCTAAAACAGAGCCCAACCATCTGCTTTCCGCGGTAAGATTATTCTCCATTATAAGTATTTTGAAGCGACTTTTATATTTGAAGTTCTGTTGCTTGCCATATCGTAACAGATCGTACCAGCGTTTTCCTTCTGCAGCAAATTCCATATCCCGCTCGTCCAGCAACATTTCCAACAATATTTCCTCAGTAGCTTCATTAATATTTTCCGCACTGACTTCATCTCGTGGTCTCAACTCAGAACGTTCACGTATTCTATTTATGATAGCCAATGCTTCTGTCCAATTGGCAGAACCGCCAATACGAATCAAAGCTTCCGCTTTCATCAACATCACATCTGCCATACGATAAATAATATAGTTGGCATCCAAAATTGTACGTACTGCTTCCCGATCGGCTACACCCAACCCTGAGTATTTCCAAATAATACCATTTTCCGGATAGCTGGTATAAGTTATACCAGCAAACGAACCATAATAGGTACGATTTACTTCATCCTGATTTTGGTAGAATTCATTTATCAAGCGGATAGTCATCGGTTCTGAATACATATAAGTATTGACCGTGACATCAGAGCCATAAGGAAGAAGTTTTGACGGACTTCCGCCTCCTTGTGCATAATTCGTTTCGTCATACTGTATCTCAAAGATAGATTCATTACTATTACCAGGATAAAACATATTGTACCATTGTCCAGGTGTTGACATAAACACGGGACGTATGGGAGCTGTGGAGTTAATCAAGTAATCAGCGTATGTAACACATTCTTCATAATCTTCCGCCCAAAGACAGGTTTCCGCCATTAGTGCATATAGAGCCCATTTGGTAGCACGTCCTTTAGTAGCCCATGTTCCGTTAAATGTTTCTTTAGCGGCATCAGTTGCCAATGCTGCACGTACATCACTTTTAATTTGTTCCAGAATCTCCACTTCGGAAGACTTTGGCACGTCAGTAGGCATGGCATCGTCTACATAAGGTTCAGTAATCAAAGGAACTTCCCGAAAGTTGCGTACTAAATATAAATACGACAGTCCACGCAAGAAATAAGCTTCCGTCAAATGTGAATCCATTTGCGATTGATAGTAACTCTCGTCTTTCTCAATTACCCCTGGTGCATATTTCAATACAGCATTTGCCATACCGATTACTTGATAGAATGTTCCCCATTGAACGGCTGATGTACTGGGCAATACTGTAAAATTCTGAATTTGACCAGCCGGAGTCGACCTTACCGGAACAATAACGGAACTTCCTCTCAATTCCCCCCAATCTATGATATAGGGAACGCAATCACGCAAACGACTGTAACCTTGTGCAAGAATTGCCTCTACATCTTCGGAAGATTCCCAATACATATCGGTAGATTGTTTATCTTTAGGCTGTACATCGAGCCAATCGCTGCATCCGCTCATTAATAAGCCACCGAATAGTAACAATATAGTAAATATTTTTTTCATTTTCGTATATCTTTTAGAAACTTAAATTAAAGCCAGCAACAAGTTGAATAGAAGCAGGTGTAGTGGCTGTATCTTTGGCATACGTATTCTCAGTCTTTACCTCTGGGTCCTGCCCTGTGTAATTAGTCCATGTGAAAAGATTGTATCCGGTTACGTACACATCAATATTGTTGAATCCCCAACGCTGAATCGCTTTCTTCGGCAAACGATAGGTGAATGATAAGGATTTTAAACGCAAATAGGAAGCGTCTTCCACAAAGCGATCAGATCCCAGTGTATTGTACCCCTCTCCATAAAGTGCACGTGGAATGTCGGTTTGATCACCTTCATTACGCCAACGTCTGAGGACAGCCGTACTTTGGTTATCAATACCACGCATAGACTCATTATTCAAGCGAGTAGCGTTAACCACATCCTGCCCGTAACGCCCATAGAAAATAGCAGATAACTTAAACTGCTTATAGCTGACATTGAGTCCTGCACCTCCTGTAAGTCTCGGATTTGAATTACCCAAATAGACTATATCGTACTGATTGATAACACCATCATGATTTACATCTTCATAGATTGCATCTCCGGGAGCCACGGTATATGATCCATTCCTCATAACAATTGCATTACCGGAAATATCTTTCATCACGTTACCTTCAATGTCACGTGCATAAGTTGCGTCTTTATTTTGATAAACGCCTTTGTAACGATAACCATAGAACGATCCCATCGGACGACCTTCTTCTCTACGATATGCGTAATTACCATTACCGAAAGTATAATTCTCTTCGATATAATTATCAGGCATTTCCGTAATCTTATTCTCATTGTGGGCAATATTGAAGTAGACTCCCACACGCCAGTCTTTGTTTTGGAACGGAACAGCGTCAACACGGAATTCCCATCCTTTATTTGTCATTTTCCCGGAATTCATGTAGCTAATTTGATAACCATTTCCATAACCGATAGTGGTCGGCATCTTTACCTTTGGTTGTAACAGGTCTTTTACATATTTCTGATAGACATCAACAGTAAAGCGAAGTTTGCCTTTTAAGAAAGTAGCATCAAGCCCTGTGTTATATTCGGTTGTTGTTTCCCATTTCAGTTTATTAAGTTGCATAGAACTCGGAGTAATGGCACTCATATCCATGTAGTTATTCCCGGAAGCATAAGAACCCAGATAGAGTGAAGCACCACTGGCTGAATTCCCGGTCTGTCCCAAACTAAAACGAAGTTTGAACTCATCCATCCAGTCATTCGAAAAATCCATGAATTTCTCATCTGCCAAATGCCAAGCTAAACCAACAGTAGGAAACATACCAAAACGTTCCGATTTACCCATGGTCGAATTGCTTTCCATACCTAGTGAAGCATTGATAATGTAACGGTTCAATAAGGTATAGTTCATTAAAGCTACACCGTTAATATTGCGTGTTTTGGAATCACCAGAACTAATTTTGCGTACAGCACTTCCAATGGTAGGATCAGCAAGTCCTGAAGATACGTTACCAGAAGTTTCGCTTCCATAGCTGGATTTATTCGTTTCCGTAGTACGGAATACTGCAGTCGCGATAATTGCATGTTTATCGTTCCAGTTTTTGCGATACATCAACTTATTTTCCGTATTTATAGTTAATAAGTCAGAAGAGGTATCCGTACTACGATTTGACATTTTGTCTGTCCATGCAAGACCAGTAGCCACCTGTGGCAAAAACATACGCCCTTTAGTATTACGGATATTCATGTTAACATATCCTTCATAAGTCAGTCCATTCAAAATGTCATATTTAATACGAAAATTCATTTTACTTTCCCGCTGTATGGTTCGGTTGACACTCTCATTTGCCATAGCAATAGGATTATAGTACTTATCACCATTAAAAGCAGGATCCAATGTAGAATTTTCATTGTGATTGAAATACTGTGATGTACGATTCCCTGTCTCATCGTCAATGTAGTAAGGTGATTTGTTCGGTGCTTTGCGGAAAGCTTCCCCACGTACATTATAATAGTTATTATTTCTCTCAGATTGAGTATAAGAGAACTGTGCATAAAAATTCAATTTGTCAGAGAACTTATAATTTACATTCAATGAAGAATTCAAGCGGCTGAAATCGGTTCCGACAGTCGTACCTCCTTCGTCCAAATAACCCAAAGAAAAACGATAAGTCGCTCTTTCACCACCACCACTCATAGAAAACGTATTTTCCCATGACTGAGTATTCCGACGCACTTCGGACAGCCAATCTGTATTCTGGTTATACTCGTCAAAATATGTCCAATCCGGTTGATAACCGATCTCAGGAGAACCGTAAAGCATTTGCAAGTAGCTGGTAGAGTTGGCAAGACCAATATAATTGGCACTATTCCACAACGCTTCAGATACCAAAGCAGAATATTGGTTACCGTTCAACATCGGAATGGTTTCCGGCTCAAACTTAGCGGAAAATTTGGATGAGAAACTAAAACGTGTTTTCCCTTGTACCCCCTGCTTAGTCTTGATAACCAATACACCGTTGGCACCGGAAGTACCCCAAACGGCAGTAGCTGCTGCATCTTTCAACACTTCGATAGACTCAATATCTTGCGGAGAGATATTCAACAAGGCACCCAAATCGTCATTATTGATGGTAGAGAAATCAGTATTATCATCAATTTCTGCCGGATAAGGAACTCCATCTACTACAATCAGTGGTTCTGCATTAGCATTCAGTGTACTACCACCACGAATCTGTATGGAAGCACGTGCTCCAGGGTCGCCACCACCTAATACAATATCCACACCACCGAGCTGTCCTTGCAAGGCATCTTCGATGGAAGTTACAGGAGCAACAGCCACCAAATCTTCCATACTAACCTTCTGCGTTGCAGAAGATTGTTCTCTAGCACTGATACCTAAGTCATTCCGTTCGATTCGTTTTCCTTGCACAACAACTTCATTAATGGTCTGTGTATCATCTTTTAGGACAACATTCAACCGTGTCTGACCGTTGTATTTGATTCTTTCACTCTTTTTTCCAATATAAGAAAAAACGATGATCAGATTGTTCTCATTCGGGATCGGAAGGTTATAAATACCGTCCAGATTTGTGACAGTACCACCTAAAGAACGGTTTTGGGAGTTGAGAATATTTACGTTCACCCCTATCATAGGTTCTGCTGTCGTCCCGAACATCTCGGTCACTTTTCCAGAGAGGACTTTCGCTTGTCCGAAAGCTTCGCCAGTAGTTGCTGCGAATACGATAGCAATCAGTATGTATTTTAATAATTTCATAATCTCTGTTTTTCTGTTAATCAAAAGACATCATCAATCAGATGGAAACAACCTCCTTCGTATGCAAATGGGAAGTAATCGTAATCTGATACCACTTGACATTTGTTTCCACCTTCCAATTGGATACTTAGTGAAGTTCCATTATCTGTATAAATTAGCTGCGGTGCAGTAGCTCCTTCCGTCTGTACCACACGTTCACTCCAATAACGCCCATTTTTAAAATCGGATCCTATATACGGATAAGATGGAATAACGTTTTGAGCAGCAGTAATAAAATAGGAATTCAAATAATTTGCCAATTCTTTTGCATCAAATGTACCACTTAACTTACCTTCAGCATCAAATGAAGCATCAATCGCTCCTGGAATTTTATTTGATGCCAATGCCCGCTTTATAGCATCGTTAGTCGGGATAAATGCAACGAACCGTCCTTTACCAAATAAATTCATCATAATCTGATTGGATATAAGATTTGCCTCACGCAATAACTGAGCAAAACAGTAATAGGGATAATTGTGATCCGCACAGATAGCAATGTTATAAGCCAAATCCCCGCTCTCTGCTGCAAACAATTGTTCAGCATCAAAGCTATATGTACTTCCGTTACTTCCATTTTTAAGTTTAGTAAATGGTGTAAAAACTGTACCATTGAACTGAGGATTCAACTGTTGATTGAAAGTTGAGCTACAAGTGATGTTTCCATCTTTAACGAACCAGTAGTTCCAGGTAGACTCCGTAGGAATCACACGCGTTCCTCTTTCTGGTAATTCACTTGATTGTTCACTCGAGATACTAGCTGAATGCAAATACACGATATTTTGCTTGGCAGTATTGCTGATTTCCGCCCATCCATCATCTCCTTCTGCTTCCAACCCCTGTGTACTGTAAACCGTCCGAATGCCAGAGGCTTCAAATTGTTCGGCTGTAGGAACCAAGACAATATATTTACTCAAGTCAGACACATAAGAAGAGAACAGTGAACTCCCTAACAATGCGTAGAGAAAAGAACGTGCACTTTTATATTGAAACAAAGGTCCGATAACGGAAGCAAATGTGCTAGGTTCCTTAATTTCATCCATACCATAGAGAGCACCATTAACACACATCGTTTTTTCATTCAATGCAGCAGGATTAATATTAAGAGATGAGCCCGCCAAATTCTTCAATTCATCGTCTCCTAACTCTTCAGGGAATAACATACTACCTCCATAAATAAATTGATAGAGGAAATAATTCAACGCTAGCGCATCTACTTCCTGCATAGAAGAATAACCACCGATTTTCCAAAAGCTATCAAAGAAACTATTAATAGCAGTGTTTGACGGTGCAAAAATACTATAAGAAAGAGCTGTCAACGCCGTAAAATTCAAATAGCTGCTTGTAGGCCATTCACAAGCAATATTTGGCAATCCCCCATGCTGATACTGATAGAGCGTATCCACTCCGTATGCTTTAGCATATGACTTACTCAATTCATCATCTGCAACGTAAACGCCAAACGAATCATACAAATCAAGGAAAGTCGAGTATTTTTCTTTATTTTTCAGTTCCGTATAAATCGTTTCTAGCGGTTCAACGACTCGATCAACAGCATGAATATAGCCGTTATTAGCAATAATTCCATATTCTTTTACAGATGCATTAGATACATTGAAACCATCATCTCCCGTCCAAGTAGAATTGGGGTAGAAAGCCTCGTAATTATTTTTAGCATCTATACCTTTCGTCTGGAAATAACGGTAGGAAAATATAGGCAAATAACGTTCTAAGTGATACACCATGACAGAAGCCCCTGTAGGGGTTGTCTCAACAGTAGGAGCATCGCTACTTCTTGTGCGGTGTTTGTAATACAATCCTGCTTTTATGTTCTGCTCCTCTTCCGTTTCCGTACTTCCTGTTGGACGGAAATTGACTAGTTTCTCCTTATTATAAGAATAATAGAGCACGTGGTACCCAATCAATTTACTCACTTCGTTAACAGGCATATCACTGATGCTGGTAAATCCTCTCTTATTCAAATAAGTTTGAAAAGCATCGTCGTCTGGAGCAATAATAGTTAAAATTGCTTTACCCTCCAGCATTTGCTTGTAGCCAGCAATCTCTAGCCCCTGCAAGAAAATAGAATAGTTTCCGTGTTCACCGGAACTTAACACTTCCCATGCATTGTCTGCTACCCAATCAGGTACTTCATAGTGCTCATCCATGCTATCTTTACATGCAGTTAAGAGTAATGGAAGACATAGCAGCCAAAGCATTCTCCGTAAAAATACTTTGTTGTTCATTTTTTTTATTAATTTAAAATTAGGAGTTCTCTCTATCATTATTCAAAATTCAGATTAATTGATAATGTATAATCTTCATTATTTATTGTATTTCACTATTTATTCACCGTATGCTTCATTCCAAGCCTTTTCATACTCATCTGGGAATTCGAGTGAAAGAGCATAGTTTTCAATCATCGTATATCCGTTCTCTGCAATACGAACGGCATCTCCTGCATTATTTTTATTTAGCCCCCATTTGTCCTCAAAATCATCGGGTATGCCGTCGCCATCCGTATCTTTTCTAGCAGTGCCAACATTAATATTTTGCCAAGTCTTGGCAAGAGGGTATTGTGTCTCTATGTTTTGATTTCTAAAAATTGTTCCTTTAGTACCTAATGAAGTCAGTTCATCAATCATGAATTTATCTACCAAATCACGATTGGGTAAAACCGGTCCAACATTTTTAACAATCCAATGATAAGCTTCTGTAGCACTAGTTTTTATGCTGATTTCCGAATGTTGGCTATCTGGTTTACTCAGAAAGACAGGAGTGGCACTACAATAGGTTTGCCAATTACCCTGAGTGATTTCGAATCCATTTAATGTGCCGTCTTTATCGTTATCATAATAATTACCTACACAATAAGTATCAAAATCACCATCACCATTACCACCTATAAAAGGTTTAGTTGGATTTACTTGTTGATAAGTATCTACCAAATAATTTTTATTGTCACTACTTATTCCATTATAATGATATTTCGTTTCATCATCGAACATACTCTTATCTGTAGTTTCTATAGGATATGACGTATTCACCCATGTATAAGCTGGTCCTTTGATAAAATAATTATTTTCAATAACTGTGTTAGAGTGCCCTGAAGATTCCCCCCCCATATTATAAGCCGCTCCATTTCCCCAATTATAGATAACATTGTTAACAAATTGATTCAATCCTTTCACTTTAAAATTACGAGTTTTATTATCAATAAATAGATTTCGGAAAACAGTAACTCCTTCTTCATCACTAGTTTGAACTAAACCTCCACAAGAATGATTCTGGCATCCTTGTCCTAAAATTGAATTCTGCAATGTTATGTTATAGAGACCTTTCGGTTGCTTGTCATTATTGAGTGAAAAACATTCATCTGTTCCCCATGTGAAAGAACAATGATCATAAATTTGATCATGCCCATAGGCAGCTCCTCCTGCGTCTATGTTGTCACTGCCACTAACCTGGCGACCAGTACGCATACGCATATAACGTACAATCAGATTATTTGCATTGGTGGAAGAAGTCCTACCATTATAAAGTTCGATGCCATCACCGGGAGCTGTCTGAAACAAGACTGTTTGATTGTCCTTAAACACAAGTACTTCTTTATTCAAATCAATCACACCTGACACGTTAAACACTATAATTCTGTTTGCTTGACTAACAGCATCTCTTAACGATCCAGCACCACTATTATTCAAATTAGTTACTACATAAATTTCCCGGTTGTTACTACCACGTGCACCATCAGCGTTTCTACCATACCCTACTGCACCCGGAAATGCCGGTGCATAATTGGCTAAGACAGGAAATGCCGGACCAGAACTTGTATTACCACCACTTTCTTCCTCCTCTAGATATGAACTGTAAGGATTGATAGCAGGATCTGCATCCTCCTCATCTACAGGTTCTTTATCCACGCAAGCCGCTAACGACGAGAGTGAAAACAAAAAGAAATATAAAATGCTTGTTAAGCATCTCACGGCAATTGGACATGCCTTTTTTTGAAAAGTTGCTGTGTTTCTCATTTTATATAAAAAAATAATTAATAAATACTCATTTGATTAATAAATTAAATTCAAACCTAAAAAATTGTATATCCGTTGTCAAGTATACTTAATTATTTTGCTATTTACGTAATCAGTAGTTGAATATCTATTTTAATATTGATCCTCATCTTTATACGTAAAAATCAAGACTTTTTAGTTATTAAGGTACAATGCCCCATTGTGATGCATAAGCATCCTGAATTTCTTTGGTATTGAAACATACAATCTCAATATTAGGATAATAATCAATAGTAGCATCTATCCTAACTGAAGATTCGTCTAATTCATCCATAGGATACCATTCTGAATATTCTCCGTCATCCCATTCTACTCTATAATAAGCTGAATACCACGAAACTTCTGTTTCACCAATCATAGTATCAATATTTGACTGTAATTTAGCCCATATACCTGTTATTAAATATAATTTATAGCCAATATCATCACCATTTGGTAATCTTACCATTTTATGCCAACTTACATTATTAACAGCCATTCCATTCCTATCTATAGAAAAGTCTTGTTCACAATACCCTTTATAACAATATTCTTTTTGAGTAGAATTATATACAATTCCAAGAACAAAGTCAATATCAGTTGGCCTAGCTGGTTCAAAAATGGATCTCCATTGATAATAAGTATTAACACTAACATTTCCGTTTACATAAGGACCTGAAGAACCATCGTCGTATGTTTCATCATAAAATCCTAATGTAATATCTAATGTGTAATCATTGTTTTCAGTATAAGGAAAATCTACATCAAATTCAACAGTAAAGGCTGAATTTGTGAAAGAAGAATCCGCTCTTTTAAGAATAATTCTATCGTAGAGCACCGTACTTGCTTCACCGTTCTTTAAGGTTACCAAAGCATTGCATAGTTCAATCGGATATGTATATGATTTACCATCATCAATTTCTATATTCAATTTAATTCGATGTTTTCCGAAAGGTATCAAGAAATTACCTTTTACATTCTTTCCACTTTGTGGATAAAGGCATCTAGTAAGATCTTCCTGATTATCAATATATACAAAACACTCATCTACATGATCACCCGTATTATACTGATAATCAAAATAAGGTTTTGTGAATAAATTCAGATTAACCATACATGTATTATCACTTGTCCCATCATTTAACAGTCCTTGCTGCACATCTCCTTGCATCAATGCAGTCTCTTCATATTCCATAAGGCCATTACCATCACATGAGATAGCAAGCAAAGGAATAATTAAAAATAACATCGATTTGATAATTTGTTCTTTTTTCATGGTATTACATTTTATTTGTTCATTAATTGAAACTGTAGTCGAAAATTTCCTATCATTTCTATTTCTATATTATTTGTTCAGTTCAATACATCCCATAATGAAAGGTCCTGTTGCTTTAGCATCATTATCTCTCATTTTCTCTCCTATATAATACTCAAAACTACCGTCACGATAAGGCTTACCGCCTAATCCACCCACTTGGCAACATCTTGTCAATGTCAATGTTCCGTCCGAATTTGAGATTAGCAGTTTATTGCACAGCCCCTTAAAGGCTTTTTCTGCAATAGCACGATACTGACTATCAATGTATCCTTTATTCACAGCTTTCATATAGGCATACATACATTGCGCCGTAACAGAAGCTTCCGGGAAATTACCGGTACGTGAAGGTTGGTCAATTACCTGATACCATAAACCATTTTTATCTTGGTATTTTGAAAGAGTTTCTGCTAATTCTTTCGTCCATTTAATCATATCAGCATAGCCTGAATGATCTTGGGGAATATATTCCAAAGCATCTACCAAAGCCATAAACCACCAACCAATACTACGTCCCCAGAAATTAGGAGAATGGCCAGTTTCCGGATCAGCCCAGCGCTGGCTCCGGTCCTCATTCCATGCATGATAATAAAGTCCCGTCTTGGTATCGTATGTATGCTGATGGCAGAGAGTGAACTGTTTAACAGCCTCATCAATCCATTCCGGACGATTAAATTCAGCTCCATATCGAGCCATAAAAGGAGAAGCCATATACAATCCATCCAACCACATCTGATTAGGGTATATTTTCTTATGCCAGAAACCTCCATCTGTTGTACGAGGTTGCTTTTTTAGCTGATCTATCAAATTCTCGATAGCCAATTTATATTTCTCCTTTTTGGTTTCATTGTACAAATCAAACAGAACTTTTCCGGAATTGATATAATCCAAATTATAGGTTTCTTTCTTATATAAATGAATCTCTCCTTTGTCGTCTACCAAAGAATCAGCCCATGCCTCTACATAATCAAAGTACCTACGGTCTCCTGTTTTCTTCCAAACTTGTAACATCGCACAACAACCTACTCCTTGCGCATAACCAAAATACAGGCGTTTTCCATGATCCAGTTGCCACGCTTCCGGAAAACGACGAATTTCCGAATCGGCAAACAGACGATAATAAGTGTCGGAAGAAAAAGTATCCGTACGGAAAGGAACTGCCGGAAGTCCGGCTTTATTAAACAGATTCACTCTAAAGAAAGTCCCATAACCGTAGCGTACAGCTACAGGTGCAGAGACATAAGTTGAAGAAAGTGTTATCAAACTTCCATCAATTACAGCTTCAGCCGGATAAAACCGCGCATCATTGCCGGCAATAAAAAATCCTTTTACCGGTTCATTGCCGGGTGTCTGCAGGCCACCTTCCGCAAATTCAAAATCTAATGTAATTTCTCCCCCATTCACTTTCATTGATTTGTAGAGAGGTCCTGAATAAACAATCTTTTTACCATATTGCTTTGCTAATGCCCAAGCTGCCAGCCGTTCGCCCGGTGCAACTTTATTTCGTGGATGTATGTCGGTAGAATCGGCTGCATCCGTCACTACTGCCATACCAATATTTTCAAGTCCACTTAACCATGTTTTTAATTGTGCTTCACGAATACCTGCCGGTTGTTTGTAATGTGGTGCAATCTGTACAAAATAGAAAGGCATATCCGGCTGATTCCACTCTTTCCGCCAACTATTTATCAGGTTAGTAAATACTTCCTGATATTTCTCATAGCGTACAGAGTTGGATTCTCCCTGATACCAGATATTTCCTCTCACTGTATACCCTAGTATAGGAGCAATCATACCATTCCACAAAGTAGCCGGAACCTTACACTTATCTTTTTCCCTACTCACCTTTTCTTTTGAATACTGTTTTAAGACATCAGCATACAGCGGATTGTTTTCCATCACTTTCATACTTGTCCATGATTCAGCATGTGTTCCTCCCCAAGTAGACTGAATCAATCCAACCGGTGTACTCAAATCTTTATACAATTTACGTCCAAAGACAAATCCTACAGCAGAAAAGTCCTTCAGATTCTCCGGATTACAAACCACCCACTTTCCAACGCAATCTTCTTTTTCATCATCAGGTGCCAGTTGATGCTCTACATGAAACAGGCGGATTTCCGGGAAATCAGCATCTTTCATTTCTTCCGCTTCATTCAACATTCCTGTTTTCCATTTCACTTGCGGATTACGGGCTACGGGAAATTCCATATTTGACTGTCCCGTACAAAGCCAGACTTCACCTATTAATATATTATTGATCCGGATCTTATTATCACCTTTCAACATTACAGATTGTCCGGAAGTAGCAGCCGGTGTTTGTATCATCAATTCCCAATGACCGTTTTCTAAAGCAGTCACCTTGTATTTCTTATGATCCCATGAAGTCTTTACCAAAATCTTTTCTCCGGGACGTGCCTTTCCCCAGAAACGTACTTTCGCATTTTGCTGAAGTACCATATTATCTGATAATATAGAGGGAAGTTGTATATCTGCATGAATACCTATTGGAAAGAAACAGACCAATAACCACAGACAAAAAATAATTCTACAGAATTTCATTGTATTTTATAGTTTTAGATTCAATATTTTACTGAATAAGCACATGTCAAAGATACCGCATTACATGGTAGAGTTAAAGAAAAGGAATATGGAGAATTCGACTTTCTTATGTAAATTCATATGTGTACAGCCCATCACACGCCTATTTTGTACGATTTTACAGGCTATGTACGATTTTCCAGTCTTTCTACCATCTACCATTCTTTTTTAATTCACTTTATTTATCTCAACCTTTCTCATAACCAATGCATCAATAATATTTTCATCTATCTTCACATCTTTTTTAGCCGTAATAGTCAAATTGTCAAAACAGAAATTGGATAATTTATATTGTTTTGATTTCTCTACAGCAAAAAAGGAATCACAATCCAGATGAATATTACGCATTGTAATATAGCTGGAATACGAGACTGGCATATCCTTGCGATCTTTCAAGTCATAAAACTGTGTCCAAGGAGCAATAAAGATACAATTGCGGACATTTCCTTTTATGTCTTCAACGAGGATGTACTTATATTGTTGGGGAGTATCCGGACGCATTTTCAACCACAACAGGCGTTTAGCCTGATCCAGATTGCAGCGTCGAAGAATTATATTATGATTATATATCGATTCGCTACCGCAAGTCAGCACTCCGTGACAGAATCCAAAAGTACAGTCTTCAATGATAATATCACAATTGCCACCATTATCGGGATTTTGATCAGCCCATGGTCCTTTACCGCCTTTTAATGCAATTGCGTCATCATTAACCGACATATAGCATCCCTTGACAAGTACATTTTTACATGCATCAATATCAATTGCATCCGTACTTGGAGCCTTTACGGGAGAAGAAGGTGAAAAGATATGCAAATCCAAAAGTTTTACGCTATCACATTTATAAATGTGAGTTGTCCAAAACGGAGAATTAACAAGTCGCACATCTGAAACTTGTACATTATTGCTATGAGATATATGAAGTAGACGAGGACGCAATTCATCCATATTAGTACATTTAGGGATAACACTACGCCGTAACCAGAATGACTTCCAATATCGTTCACCATTTCCATCAACTTTTCCTTTTCCGGAAAGGGTGAAACCATCTACCTTATCAACATTAATCAAAGCTGAAAAGTACTTTAGGTTCTGTCCCTCCATCCGTGTTTCTATTACAGGAAAGTTGCTAATATCGTCACTACCTTTCAATACAGCCTTCTTTTCCAGATGCAAGTGTGTTCCCGGCTTAAAGAAAAGCGCACCACTAAGATAAGTACCTTCAGGTATAACAACGACTCCGCCTCCATTATTAGACGCCAAATCTATAACAGCCTGAATTTTCTCTGTCTGTAATAGTGTACTATCATTCACTACTCCATAGTCGGTAATCAAGAAATTCTTTCCTAATCCATTTATATCAGTTTTTTCATTTTTGTAAAACCAATCCGGTATAATCTTACCATCGGGAAATTTTTCCTGACTAAACAGTTGCAGACTACAACATGTTGCTACTATTAAAAATGCTGACTTTATCATTTTCTATATCTCGTTACTTTTTTTGCAAAAGTACCGCATGTTTCCATTTGCCCCAAAGCAAAGGATATGGAGATATTGATTTTCTTATGGAGTTCTATGCAACAGATTCAAATACTACTTATCTATATACAATATTCCATATTCAGACTTATTTTTGTACATACATCGAATTAAAATAAAACGCTCTCCACAGTATCAAAAAAAAGCGCATCCTCTTTATAAAAGAAGACACGCTACGAATAGAGTTAAGTTTTTCTTATATCATTTATTCCGGGATGAACAATCCGGTAGACTATTATTTTGTAAACACAATCTCTCCTTTACGTCCGCCACCACGAAGAAAGATTTCATAAGTACTATTTCCTGATTCTTTTATTTCCAGCAGATCCAAATCCGTATTCTTTGTTTGTTCCCCGCGTATAACCGTTTTTAATACCCCGCCTGTTTTCCGCCCAGTTGAAAGTCCTCCTTTCCAAGTGAGTATATATTGTTTTCCTTCTGTTAGATTAGTTATTGCTACTTTTTCTGTAGCCAAAGTCATGCACCAATTATTGGGCTGTTCAAGTTCGACCGCAATATCCCAGGTGAAATGAGGAGTTCCGGTTATACCCGTTTCTTCCGTAATAACATCTTCCTTGCTACATGATGCGATAAGCACACAAAGCAACAGGAAAAGCATTGCTTTCCTAAATACATCCAATGGTCTGTTTATGATCGTTTTTCTATTCATATTCTCTTTATTTTATGAATCGGTTTCATAATTCTACATTTCTGCGTTACCTTATCACTTTCAATTTAGTTACGCCACCATTATCTGTTGTCGCTTTCAAATCAATTTCTCCCTTATAGGCCGATAAATCCACTTGTCTATCAGAGAAAGAGACTGCCTTACCATTAATATAGAAGTACACAAATGCTTCTGCGCCATGACCTACTATCTTTGCCACATTTCCCTCAACAAGTATTGCCGCATCTTCCAGCCAACCATAGCTAGTATCTTCACCGCCCCCGGTAAGGAAACAACCCATTCCGGCATTATATAATTTACTATTCGTCTTCAGCCGCAAAAATTCTACATAAGGAAGACTTCCGTCTGACTTACGAGGCAAGGTAAGCTGGGAAGCATCCAAACTAACAAAATCATCATCCGTCACAGCCATGTCTACCGGAAGAAAAGAGTTGTTTGCTATTTCACATTCCGCTTGATTAACGTCTATGATATGTTTTCCCGAAGACCTCGGTGTATGTGACAAGTTATTCATTATAATATGACCATATCCCGGTACGTCAACCGCTTCCGATGCAGTCTTCCTGTTCAACATACAGAAATTGGACGGGTTCTGATAACCCGTATTATTATACCACGCTATCCCTCCTAAATGATGATTGGCATAAAACCCCTTATTCTTATTCATATAAGCAAGGCAGTACTGAACAATGTGCATAGGAATCACACTTGGTGCTTTAGGATTATCACTCATCCCATATCCCCCGGACTTAAACCCGGTGCCGTCACCAGCTTTACCCCCGTCTTTCGTATATCCATTCAAGAAAGACCAACAGTTATCAATGGTAAAAACCGCCTGGCAGTTAATCAAATCAAAACCATCATCACTGTTATACCACGCACGACACCCCCGGAATACATTGCCCGTATATTGGGGAGAAGTGAGATGTCCACCGAATCCATCTACATTTCCACCTTTACCGCCGTCGGATACAGGATCATAATTATTATAGGCATCGCAATTCAGCACCAGATTGTTCTTACCCGTCACTATATAGAAACCGATCGCCATACCGTCATGCATCGACAGATGTTCGTAGATATTATCACTTCCCCCTTCATTGCGAAAACATTCGGACTGGGTATGTCCCACAATAGTTACTTGTGTTCCCACCACCTCTATATTTCTGAAATGCAAATAAGAGCCACTTACATAAAACACAATAACACGTTCATTTTCCGGCTTTACCGCCGAAAGGTCAAAAACCGGACGCTCATTTTTATAACCGGAGTAACAAATTCGTTTGTCCGGTCCAGTTCCACTCTTTGACATTTTAAATACCCGGCTCCAAGTAGTACTTCCCGCAGTATAATGTTCCATTATCTCCGCTTCCGTCACTCGATATGTACCTTGCCGGATATATACAGTATCTCCTGCCATCACTTTTGATTGTGCTTTGCCCAACGTGGCAAAAGGCTTATCAATCGTCCCACTGTTTGAATCGCTTCCATTAGTAGCCACAAAATAATTCGTAGCCGAAAGAGAAAAGAGGAAACATCTTATAAAAAAAAGAAGAAGGCTAATGCGTTTCATGGTATATCAAGTATTATGTAGCAGCAAAGCTACTGTTTTTTATACCATAAGAGCTGTAATATCGTACGCAAAGAATAGAATTTTGTGACAATAACGTCTATATCATTTACTTTTCATAACATATCCAAGATAAAACATAATTTATCTTGAACAAAAAAAGAAAAAAGATGACTCTTCTTTCATAATCTTCGTCAACGTTCTTAATAAACTATTGAAGAGTTTATTATAAACGGTATCCAAGTTTATTATAAACGATGAATCTCCGAATTAAGGATATAACCGTGATTTTTCGCAACAAAAAAGGCTGCAAATCCCATAAAGATTCGCAGCCTTTGGCTCATACAGAAACTCTCACAGCTTAACTACTGTAAGGACTTCCTGATATATTGTCATCATATTGTACTAGTTTCTTTTTCATTCTTTTTAATCAAACCTTTTATCCATTGATATTCACACCTACAAATATACAACATAAAAAAGGCTTTGTCAAGAGCTTCCTGCCTGTAAGGAGAATTATTTGTAATTAATCTCAATCTTACTATCTATATTATCCGTTTGCCGCAATCGGCTTTTATCTTTTACCGTCAAATGAATATCCTGTAACTGGAAATTCTTTCCATAAGTTATCTTTCCGACAGATTCCACCTCCGCATTAATGTTAGACAGATAAAAATTCTCGATGCGATGACTTGCGCTCCATCCCGAAGCGGAAATAAAACGTTTTGCTCCATCTGCTTTTACGTGAGAGAAATACACATTACGAAAATGAGGATACCCCTTTTCCTTCGGCTCTACCGGAGTCAACATAGTAGTCCAGTGTTCAGGAACATCTTTTCCTTCATATTCTTTCGGCAAGGCAGAATAACTATATTTCGGATTCCAGTTCAAATCGACAGACAGGATATGAGTCACACTATCAGCCTCAACACGCGTCATATAGATATTCTCGACCGTTCCGCCACGGTTCATGGATGATTTCAGACGCAATGTCGTTCCTGTGCCATACGCTATCAAATCATGAGCCAGTACATTGCGGATAGAACCGGAAGTCTCACTTCCGCAAGTCAGTAAGCCCGCACCTTTACGGGCGATACAATTACGAACCACCACATTCTCCGTCGGACGATTCACACGCAGTCCATCCGCGTCACGCCCTGCCTTAATACAAATATTATCATCGTTGCAATCCACATCACAGTTTTCTACCAGAATATTGGTGGATGAATCAATATCAATGCCATCCGTACTTGGTCCGTGACCTCCTACATTATTATTAATAGTAAGTCCGCTCACCGAACAATGATCCGAATACAAAATCTGACAAGCCCAGAATCCCGTACGCACCAACGTAAAGTCTTTCAACGTGATATGCTTGCTGTTGGAAACCAGTACTCCTCTCACCCGCTTGCAATCATAATCCACAATCCAGCGCAGATTCTTCTTCTCATATTCTTCCCGCATCGCCCAATATTTATCCCAGAATACTTTTCCGCGGCAATCGATAAAACCTTCCCCCGTAAGAGCGGCATTTTCCGCATCCATTATATTGATAACAGCCGAAGGCCATGTCATTTCGATACCGGCAATGCGGGAAGGAAATTCCGGATAGTCCTGAATATTATCACTCGCAAGCAAGGTAGTACCTTTACTAAGATGCAGGTTCACACCACTCTTGATAAACAAAGCACCTATTTTATAATACCCCGGAGCAACAACTACCGTGCCTCCTCCCTGTTGGTGACAAGCATCAATAGCGGCCTGGATAGCAGGAGTACTAAATACGGAAGTGTCATTCCGCAACCCGAACTTTCCGGCATCCCATTCTGTGTTTTCCGGAGTCCTCTGCGCCCCCACCTGATCGGCCCACGACAAATCCGGCTCTGCAGATACACTTCCCCAATCATAAGCAGGAATCGTCTTTTTCGGAGTTGTAAAACCAATCAAGGCCAATAGTACAATAGATAAAAGATACTTCATAATTACTTCTTTTAGTTCATGTTGCAAAATTATCGCATATCATCAAAGAGGTAATGGACGGATGTACGCAAAAGATAGAATATTATATCATACGGATAATTAATTTGAAAGGGTGCACAATTGTATATAGTCTTTGTACATTTCTCCATTTCATACATTCAAAAAAGGAGTAATTTTGCGAGTGAATAAATATAATAAGGTCCAAACCGATGAAACAAATATGAGAAGAATTGCAATTTATCTATTGTGCATATTCATGTTACTGCCTGTTGCAACAATGACAGCACAACCTGGTTATAACTACTCAAAGTTACAACGGGAGAAACTAAACCGCGGCGTAGTTGCCATTCGCGAAAACCCTTCAGAAGTAATCGTTTCGTGGAGGTATCTTTCTTCCGATCCGATACAGACCGGTTTCAATGTGTACAGAGACGGGAAGAAACTGACAGACACTCCCATCACAGTCAGCACCTTGTTCCGTGATAAGAATAACAGTCAGAAAACGGCTGTTTACGAAATACGTCCTGTTCTAAAAGGCAAGGAAACGCATCACATTGACGGTACATACACACTCCCGGAAAACGCGCCTCTCGGCTATCTGGAAATTCCCCTGCAAAAACCGGCCGACGGAGTAACTCCGGCAGGTGATACCTACACGTACAGTCCCAATGATGCTTCCATCGGTGACGTAGACGGTGACGGCGAATACGAAATTATCCTCAAATGGGACCCCAGCAATTCACACGACAATGCACATGAAGGCTATACAGGCGAAGTATACATCGATTGTTACCGAATGAACGGAGAACAACTATGGCGTATCAACTTGGGTAAAAACATACGTGCAGGAGCTCATTATACTCAATTTATGGTGTACGATCTGGATGGTGACGGCAAAGCGGAAGTAGTGATGCGGACTGCCGACGGAACAGTGGACGGAAAAGGAAAAGTAATTGGAAATGCTGATGCAGACTATCGCGAAGCCGGTACTTTTGACCCAAGCAGGAATCAAATGATGAAGCAAGGACGTATTCTGAAAGGCAAAGAATACCTGACTGTTTTTTCAGGAGACACCGGTGAAGCCTTACATACCATCGACTATATCCCTGCCCGCGGCAACGTTGCCGACTGGGGAGACGCAAAAGGTAACCGAAGCGACCGCTTCCTGGCTTGTGTAGCCTATCTTGACGGAGTACACCCAAGTGTTGTCATGTGCCGAGGCTACTACACACGCACCGTTCTGGCGGCCTTCGACTGGAACGGAAAAGAACTGAAGAACCGATGGGTATTCGACAGCAACCATCCCGGATGCGAGCAGTACGCCGGACAAGGAAACCACAATCTGCGTGTAGGCGATGTGGATGGTGACGGATGCGACGAAATCATTTACGGTTCCTGTGCTATCGACCACAACGGCAAAGGACTTTATTCTACCCGAATGGGACATGGAGACGCCATCCACCTGACACATTTTGACCCTTCCCGTAAAGGTCTGCAAGTATGGGACTGCCACGAAAACAAACGTGACGGAAGTACGTACAGAGATGCCGCCACCGGAGAAGTGTTATTACAGATAAAAAGCAATACCGATGTAGGACGTTGTATGGCCGCCGACATTGACCCGACTCATCCGGGTGTGGAAATGTGGTCAGGAGATTCACAAGGAATTCGAAACGTAAAAGGAGAAATCATAGCCCCTAAAATGAGAAATATGCCGACCAATATGGCTGTCTGGTGGGATGGAGACCTATTACGCGAACTATTGGATAGAAACATGATTATTAAATACGACTGGGAAAACAAAAAGTTTGTTCCGCTTGTCAAATTCACAGGAACTCTTTTCAACAATGGAACGAAATCGAATCCTTGTCTCCAAGGTGACATTATAGGCGATTGGCGGGAAGAAGTACTCGTACGCTCCGAGAACAACGCTGCTCTCCGGCTCTACGTTTCGACTATTCCGACCGAATACAGATTCCACACCTTCCTTGAAGAACCGATATACAGAATCAGTATCGCTACCCAAAATGTAGGCTATAACCAGCCAACACAACCGGGATTCTATTTCGGACCGGACCTTATAAAAATGAAAGGTACTTTCAGAGGATATCAATTCAAGTAAGTTAAGAGACTATCATGAAACACAAATTATTTCTTTTCACATTTCTCCTGGCTATACTGTCCGCCATTAATATACAGGCATCCGAACGCAAAAAATACAATTTCAACAGCGAATGGAAGCTGCGGATAGGAGACTTTCCTAAAGCCAAAGATACAAAATTCGACGACAGTAAATGGAAACAAGTAACTTTGCCCCATGCCTTCAATGAAGATGAAGCATTCAAACTTTCCATTGAACAATTGACAGATACAGTGGTATGGTATCGCAAGAGTTTCCAGATTCCGGAACTGAAAAGTAATCAGAAAGTATTCGTCGAATTTGAAGGAGTACGCCAACGCGGAGACTTCTATCTTAACGGACATTATCTAGGCAGACACGAAAACGGTGTTATGGCGGTAGGGTTCGACCTGACTCCACATATCAAAGAGGGTGAGAACGTGATTGCCGTTCGCACCGACAACGACTGGATGTACAGAGAAGAAGGAACTAACTCTAAGTTCCAGTGGAACGACCGCAATTTCAATGCCAACTATGGCGGTATTCCTAAAAACGTCTTCTTGTACGTTACTGATAATGTATATCAGACTCTTCCCCTATATAGCAACCTGAAAACGACAGGCGTATACGTCTATGCCCAAGACTTCGACATCCAAGGACGCAAAGCTACGATTCATGCCGAATCGGAAGTCAGAAATGACAGTAAAGCTACCCGGCAATTCAGCTATCAGGTGACTATACTTGATGCCGACGGCAAACTAATGAAAACTTTCCAAGGTGATAAAGTGACTTTGAAAGCCGGAGAGACTAAGACGGTAAAAGCATCTGCCATCCTTCATAATCTTCACTTCTGGAGTTGGGGATATGGTTACTTGTATACGGTAAAAACCGCTTTGAAAGATGATAATAATCAGATATTCGACGAAGTCAGTACCCGCACCGGCTTCCGCAAGACCCGCTTCGCGGAAGGAAAGATATGGTTGAACGACCGTGTTATCCAAATGAAAGGGTATGCACAGCGCACCAGCAACGAATGGCCGGCAGTAGGTCTGTCCGTACCTGCCTGGTTGAGCGATTTTTCTAATGACCTGATGGTGAAAGGAAACGCGAATCTGGTTCGCTGGATGCACGCTACTCCGTGGAAACAGGATGTAGAATCCTGCGACCGTGTAGGTCTGATACAGGCAATGCCTGCCGGAGATGCAGAAAAAGACCGTGAAGGACGTCAATGGGAACAACGGGTGGAGTTGATGCGAGACGCGATTATCTACAACCGTAATAATCCGAGTATCCTGTTCTACGAATGTGGCAACAAAGCCATCAGCCGCGAACACATGATAGAAATGAAAGCTGTCCGCGACAAATACGACCCGTTCGGCGGACGTGCCATCGGATCACGTGAAATGTTGGATATCCGCGAAGCGGAATACGGTGGCGAAATGCTGTACATCAACAGAAGCGAACATCATCCGATGTGGGCGACCGAATATTGCCGCGACGAAGGTTTAAGAAAGTACTGGGATGAATATAGCTATCCTTTCCACAAAGAAGGTGACGGACCACTTTATAAAGGACAACCGGCCACTGACTATAACCGCAACCAAGATGAACTTGCCATCACCATGATAGCCCGCTGGTATGATTATTGGCGTGAGCGTCCCGGAACGGGTAACAGAGTCAGCTCCGGCGGTACTAAAATTATCTTCTCCGACACCAATACCCACTACCGGGGTGCGGAAAACTACCGAAGAAGTGGAGTGACGGACGCGATGCGTATCGAAAAAGATGCTTTCTACGCACATCAGGTAATGTGGGACGGATGGGTAGATACGGAAAAAGACCAGACCTACATCATCGGACACTGGAACTATCCGGATAATACGGTAAAACCTGTGCAGGTAGTATCTACCGGAGAAGAGGTGGAGCTTTTCCTGAATGGTAACTCCCTGGGTAAAGGCAAACGCCAATACAATTTTCTCTTTACTTTCGACAACGTAGCCTTCAAACCGGGCAAACTGGAAGCTGTCAGCTACAATAAAGCAGGGAAAGAAATCAGTCGTTATGCTGTAAATACAGCCGGTGAACCTGCCAGTCTGAAACTTACCGCTATCCAAAACCCCGAAGGCTTTCATGCAGACGGTGCGGATATGACATTGATACAGGTGGAAGTGGTAGATAAAGACGGACAACGTTGTCCGTTGGACAACCGCACTATTCAGTTCACACTCAAGGGTCAGGCGGAATGGCGCGGAGGTATCGCTCAAGGTAAAAACAATCATATTCTTGATACAAACCTTCCGGTAGAATGTGGTATCAACCGCGCACTGATCCGCAGCACGACGGCTGCCGGAAAAGTAACTCTGACAGCACAGGCTAAAGGACTTCTAAGTGCCTCTCTCACATTGGAAACGGTGCCTGTAAAAGTGACCGGAGGTTTGAGTACCTATCTTCCGCAGGCCACTTTGAAAGGCAGACTGGATAGAGGAGAAACACCTTCTACCCCTTCTTACAAAGACAGCAAAAAGGGTGTACGAATCGTTTCGGCAAAAGCCGGTTCCAACAATAATGATGCTGAAAAAAGCTACGATGATATCGAACTGACCGAATGGAAGAATGACGGTAAACTAAGCACTGCATGGATTACCTATACATTGGAAAGAGATGCCGAAATAGACGATATATGCATCAAACTGCAAGGATGGCGTTCACGAAGTTACCCGCTGGAAGTATATGCCGGCAACACCTTGATTTGGAGCGGAAACACGGATAAAAGCCTGGGATATATTCATCTCAATGTAGAAAAGCCCGTACGTGCTAATACGATAACCATCCGCTTGAAAGGAAACACCAGTGACAAAGATGCTTTCGGACAGATTATCGAAGTAGAGGCTATAGCGGCCAATACAATGGAATTGGAAAAAAGCAGTAGCAAACACCAGTTGAGAATCATCGAAGTTGAGTTTCTCGAAACAATCAAATAAAAAAGTTCCGGCAATGTTGTTTATTTGCCTGCCATCAAGTATCTTTGTTCATAAACTGAATTTTAACGCTTATGTGTAAACAACCGGATATCCTAGAAAGTGAAAAGATTCACTTTGCAGTCATGGCAATAGAAGCTGGAGCACGCGAAATGGGAATTTCTCCTATGGAAATGCGCCGACGTTTAGAGAAAATGAATCTAATCAAACGTCTTCTACTGGACAATTACGAAGTGATGCACACACAAAGTCTAAAACATGTAGGCGAGGATGTGGTCGAGGCTTTGAAGAACTGGGAGGCACAGGAGGGCGAGAAGGGATGAAAATAACACTTTATCATGGCTCCACCCTTTCTATAGAGCATCCCTTAGCCAAAGTGGGACGTGCCGATTTAGATTTCGGTAGAGGTTTTTATCTAACCTCACTACGCTCACAAGCAGAACAGTGGGCTGCCCGCGTACAACTATTACGGGCAAGTACTACTGCATGGATTAATGTATACGAATTTGATATGGATGCAGCTATAAAAGCTGTATTCAAGCTACTTCGTTTTGATGCTTACGATCAGCATTGGTTGAATTTTATTGTCGCTAGTAGGAATGGAAAACAGCCTTGGAAAGATTATGATATTATAGAAGGAGGCGTAGCAAACGATCGGGTTATTGACACCATAGAAGATTACCTTAACGACATTATCACCATAGAGCAAGCCCTCGGGCAATTGGTATATGCACAACCTAATCATCAGATATGTTTGCTCAATCAGCAACTCATTGATACATATCTACATTTTGATAATAGTTTTCCACTGGATACTATGGACAGAAAAGGAGGTAACAAATGAGAGAACAAGTACTTTGGAGAAAAATCAGTCGCATCGTCCTATTATTATCAGCCCGATTGGAGATAAGCCCGGAAAGAGCATTAAATCTGTTTTATGAAACGAATGTATGTGCCATGTTACATGACTCCCGTTACGGACTGCATCTAATGAGTGATACTTATATTATAAATGATGTATTGCGTGAATTACAAGACAAGCAGTAATTTTAGAATATATTATGATACCAAGCAAACAAAATCTCTTCTTTTCATACCGTTCCTTTTTGAATCCTTATCACTCATTTTTTTCATTTATTCCTTCATTATTCACACCACGCTGATAAACCGATGGTGCCACCCCAAACTGTGCTTTAAAGCATTTGCTGAAATAAAAAGGATCACTGATGCCTACCTTGTAAGAGACTTCCGCAACCGTTAGATTATCTTCTGACAGCAACAACTCCGCCGCTTTCTTCATTCGCACCACACGCAAATATTCATTAGGCGAATATCCTGTTACGCCGCGTAATTTCCGATAAAAAACGGTTCGTCCCAACTTCATAAGCTGCGCAAACTCATCAATAGAAAATTCCGGGCGGGCAAGATTCTGTTCGAGAATGGCAGCCAAGCGGTCTGCAAATTCTTTATCCCGTTCGGTAGTACACATAGCCGGTCGCACAATACCCGGTTCGTTGGAGAACTTCTCACGCAATTTATCACGCTGTTCGATCAAACGGAATACACGTGCCAACAGCAGTTTAACGCTGAATGGTTTGGCGATGTATGCATCCGCACCTGCCTCAATTCCTTCCAGATGCTTTTCCGGTGAGTTCAACGCGGTCAGAAGGATAATGGGAATATGACTCGTATCAAAATCTGTTTTTAGTTTCTTGGTCACTTCAAATCCGGTCATTCCCGGCATCAGAACATCACAGATAATCAAATCAGCATCATACGTACAGGCCTTTTCAAATCCGGACGTGCCGTCGGCAGCCACTTCCACTTCAAAGTATGCGCCGATTTCTTCCCGTAGAAACTCACGAATATCATTATCATCTTCAATAATCAGCACTTTCCGTTTATTCAAAGGAGCAGCCATCTTTTCCGGGTCAGGAAGCTCTTCCGAAAGCTGTAACAAATGATGTGCATGACCGTCCGCCTCTTTCAGCAATACGTTGCCCGGAACAAGGAAGTCTTTCTCCGAATACACCGTCTTATCTGTCGGAATACATACGGTAAATACAGAACCGCCACCTTCATTGTCTTTATACTCAATCGTACCTTTATGCACCTGCACCAGTTCGTGGCTCAAATGCAGACCGACCCCAATACTGTCACCGGAGAAATTACTCTGCATAAACCGCTTGAACAATTCATTCTGTTTCTCTTTAGGAATCCCTACTCCCGTATCCGAAACCTGAATCTGCAATGTTTGCTTCCCTTCGTCCACATTCACCGAAAGAATAATCGTTCCGTTGGAAGGGGTATATTTAAATGCATTTGAAAGCAGGTTATAAGTCACCTTATCCAAATTTCCTTTATCAATAAACATCTTATAAGATGGCACCGAAGGCAAGAAACGGAAGTTCATATTCTTCTGTTCCGCCACGTTGCCGAAACTCAAAAATATTTCATAAAGGAAAGAGATGACATCTGTTTCCTCTAAAGAAAGCGCCAGTTTATTATTCTGCATCTTTCTGAATTCCAATAACTGGTTGATGAGCCTCAACATACGTTGCGTACTCTTATCCATTGTTTTCAGAGGATATATCAATTCGCGCGGAATATCTGTGACACGCTGGATTTTCTCCAAAGCTCCCTGGATTAAGGTAAGCGGAGTACGGAATTCATGAGAAATATTGGTGAAGAAGACCAGCTTATATTCAGTCAGTTGCTTCTCTACGTTAATACGGTTACGCAAACCATTAAAGTTCCGGACGATGCGGAAGGCAAAATACAAGGCTACCATCAATAACAGAACATAGCACAACATTGCCCAGGTAGTCTTCCAAAACGGCGGGACGATTACAATCTTCAGTGTAGTCTCACTGTCGTTCCATATACCCGATCCATTGCTGGACTTGACATGAAGTATGTAGGTTCCCGGATTCAGATACTTAAAGGAGGCGAAATTCAGTGGAGAAGGAGCACTCCATCCCTGGTCGTAGTTTTCCAACCAATACATATATTTCGTATGTCCGCTATCCGAATAGTCGAAAGTGGAGAAATCTATCAGGAATGAGTTTTGAAAATATTTCAGCGTAATTTCATCCGAATAAGCAAGAGACTGTTTTAAAGGAGAATCCTCCATCTGCGGATTCATCTGGGTCCCATTGACGTACAAATCAGTGAAAACAACCGGAGAAAACGTTTCACTATCTTGTATCTTTTCAGGGTCGATCACAATTAATCCATAGTTTGTACCAAAAAGCAATTTCCCATCTTCACGCATACAGGCACTATTCTCACTATACACATTTCCTAAAGTATAGGAAGAAAAGAAATAGTTCTCAAAAGAACGGGTGGACGGGGTGAACTTGGAAATTCCATATTCAGTCGCTACCCAAAGGTTTCCTTTTCTATCTCCCAAAACAGACTGGATCACATCATTGACCAACCCTTCGGAAGTTCCGTAATGCTCATATTTCAATGAATGATAGCCGTCCTGCGGCGTACAGAGGTTCAGTCCCGAACCGGAAGTACCAATCCACATACGTCCTTTCGTATCACGATAGATACATTTGATTTCATTACTGCAGAATTTTCCGTTTGTATAACTGAAGAGATGATAATTATCACCATCCGCAATCAGTGAGTCCGGATGAAAGATACAAATCCCCTCACTGGTTCCTACCCAGACCATTCCGTTTTCATCTTCTTCTATCACACGCACCATCCTCATTCCGAACGTTTGCTGGAAGAAATGCCGAAATTTATATTTCCCGTCAGAAGTAGGTTCAGCCAATTCGAGCCCCCCGCCGAATGTACCCACCCACATACGGTCTTTACGATCGCGATAAATAGCAAAAACGTTATTATCCGACAATGAAGTCGGGTCGGACGGGGTATTATAATACCAGGTATCTCCCACCTTCAATCCATTACCACGGGTTCCAGTCCACATCCGTCCCTGGCGATCTTCAGCGATTGCATAAATATTGGAATGGAAATATTGATTCGTCATTTTCGACTGAAGATTCGCGTCAAAAGTATAAAGTCCGCCTTTACGCGTACCTACCCAAATATCGCCATTAGACATCTTGGTCAACATACGGATGGTATTCGAACGGTCGAACAGTTCACGGGACTCGGGATAGATGCGAGAAGTTCCTTCATTCAACACTGAAATGCGGGATAAACCCGAATATTCCGAAGCTACCCAGATGCCACCAGCACGATCTTCCATGACATATTGCAGGAAATCCGAACTGATATGACTTTGATCGTTGATGTTGGCAACGAAATGTTCCAGTTTATCTTCGGCTGTGTTATAAGCAAAAAGCCCATTCCCATAGGTCGAAATCCAGATGATTCCGCGGGAATCATGTACGATATGATAACGTTCGAAGTCGATGTAACTGATCTTGTCTTGAGGGATCAACTGGAAATCTTTACTTTCACCGGTTGCGGCAACCACGTAGGTGAGGCGTCCTGTATGATTATATATCCAATAGTCTCCGTGGTTGTCGCGAATCAGTTCGCCCTTTTTAATATTCAGACGAGGATCAGCGGCTACTTCTCCGGTCGTAAAATCATAAGTATATACTCCGGTCGTAGTCAGAATCATCCATTTATCTTTCAACAAGAAATTTCCGGTAGGCGACGTCTGCCCTGCAACGGTTGAAAGGGCAGCCAGCTTCTGCATCTTCTGCGTAGCCGAATGGTAATAATAAATATCTCCATCTGCCGTAAGGAAATACATGTCATCCTTATAAGCCAGAGAAGAAGTGAAATGAATCAACCGGTCTTCTATCCGATATTGTCCGTTGGAGACAGAAACTAATCCGCATTGAGTGCCGATCCAGATACGTCCACTGGCATCTTCATTCACGAATTTCACCCGGTTGTCCGGCAGGTTTCCACGTTCTGTCCTGAATACGGTGGATGTCATTTCACCGTTTTTCTGATGCACCATACGTCGGCAACCATTGCCTTGATGTGATAACCATACGTCTCCGTTGGCTGTAACAAATACAGTAGAGTAATTCTGCCTTAACTCGCCGCAACCCGTATAATCAACAAAACGGGCACGTTGCAAATCATAGCAGCTATATAGTTCAGGTGTAGTGGAAATCCATAAAAAGCCATCTTTATCTTCTGTGAGATCGTAAATCCGGTTGTCGGCCAAAGACACTTTATCTCCGGCTTCCGGACGAAAGGTCAGGAAAGAGTTGCCATCATAACGACTTAATCCGTTCAAGGTAGCCAGCCACAAAAAGCCTTTGCTATCCTGATAGATGTATCGGATAGAGTTGTTGGGAAGACCATCACTAGTTCTCCTAATTGTAGAACGAAGCTCTATTGCACTATAGGCATTCAGTACAAAGCTAACAAGGAAAGTGAAGACTAAAAGGTGTCTTTGCGTCATAAAGATTCCAAGATTAATAATAAATGTTGGACAAAAATAATCAAGATAGTTGAGATAATAAAAGAAACACTCCATTAAATAGTAGGAAGTGAATATGCTAAAGGACAATTATTACCATTTTTTAGACGCGGATTACACGGATGACGCGGTTTTTTTATTCTTAAATCTGTGTCATCCGTGTAATCCGCGTCTAAAAAATTACAGACTGATAGAATTACTGAAAACTCAATCCATGTGGAATACTTCCGGCAAAGGAATGGATACCGGTGAGTTATCCGGATTCACTTCCATGATATCCGCCATATAGTCCCACCATTTCTGTACGATTTCCGTATTGCCTAAATCCTGCGAACCTGCTCCCCCTTCCGTTTTTTGGAAGGCAAACAGGATATTTGTTTCTTTATCCCAATAAATCGAATAGTCCGACACTCCATTCTGTGAAAGCAGTGCTTTCAGTTCGGGCCAGATGGCAGCATGTCTTTTTTCATATTCGGCTTCACATCCGGGTTTCAAATACATTTTAAATGCTTCTCGTTTCATGGTTTCAATCTATTTAAAGTTAATCTTTCTTTTCTTCCGTGTCGATAGCAAAAATAGGTGCTGTCGTCTTTTGTTTCACCTGGTAGTATTGAACGGCACTGTCATTCATCTTCGGATATTGATTTTTCAACAAGCGAATCATTTCCGCACCTGCCCAAAGAACCGGTCCGTAACCATGAGCCGCATATACATTGACCGGACGGTAATAGTAAAAAGCAGGGTCGAAAGCCATTCCCGTACCGACACAGGTGCCTTCCACTTGCCCCTCCGCATTTATCTTGCCGGCTACGGCATGCCATCCCAGATGAGCAACCGGTCCGTAAGCAATGGCGTCAATCCATCCTTTATTGATGGCGTGTGCCAGACAGTATACATATATTGCAGTAGCGGAAGTTTCCAGGTAAGAATCATTCCGGTCGAGCAGTTGGTGCCAAAGTCCCTCTCCGCTTTGCAAGGCTGTCACTCCACGTACATGAGCCCGGAAATAATCCATCACTTTCGCACGTTGAGGATAATCTTCCGGTAGAACGTCGAGCAGTTCGCAAGCCGTCAGCATAGCCCAACCGTTGGCGCGCGCCCAACAAAAAGCAGGATGATCGCTACTGCTTTCCACCCAACCGTGGCGATACAGTCCTTTTTCGGGGATAAACATGCGGTCGGCAAATTGCAGGAATTGTCTCACTGCTTCTGCCAGATATTTATCTTTTTGCTCCTTGTCATAATAACTCATTTGTGCTACTGCCGGAATACCCATAAACATATCATCCAGCCAAAGAGTGTTATGCTGCGGACGGTTGCGTGCAAAAGTTCCATCTGCCAGACGATACTCTTTATTTATGATGAAATCAAAATAATTACGTATCAGTTCATCCACAGGAAGCGAGGGATCTTTCAAACGGACTTTCACCATCGCTGCGCATACGGCTCCCGCATCATCCAGTGCGTGCGGAGTGAGGATTTGAAGCAACTGCGGGTCCGTTGTCCCCTTTTCTTTATAAACACGCTTGAAATGCGGTGCTACTTCGGCCAGAAAACGAAAACGATTCTGTACATAATCCATATAGCGTATGTCGCCCGTAGCTTCGGATGCCGCTATCAAGGCAGAGTAGGTCACTCCCCATTCATAACTTGCCAAACGGAAAGCTCCACGCTCCAGTTGTGCCTCCTCTCCCATCGTTGTATAGTCGGTAATCACTTTACCCGTATTCTTGTCTACCACACGGGCGGGAGTCTCCTTATCTATATAAGCAAATACACGGTCTACCTCTTTCTTTACCTGTTCCGGTGTCAAATCACCATACGTGCCCTGATAAGCAGGTTGCAATAAATGCAAAGGGGTGTTTGAGTCATTCACTACAGTTTTCTTTTTCTGCGCGCTGACAGGCAAAGCTATCAGCAACGAAGCAATGGCTATGATACGAATATTCATATTTTATTTTTTAGGTATTTTACATCCTCTGAATAGGGTTCCCTGCAAATCCGGTCCAAAGTAGAATCCCGGTTGTGTCGGCTGGTTGTAGGCTACGTTCTGGGTAGCGATACTGATGCGATAAACAGGATCCTCCAAAAAGGTGTGGAAGCGGTAATCAGTGGGAATGGTAGAGACATAAAGCCGCAAAGCGGTATTATCGGCTGTGCGCAACAGTACTTCTTCCCGCCAGTCGCCTACAATATCTCCTTGCAGGCAAGGTGTTGCCTTCGTTCCGTTGTTGGAAAGAGCTCCTTCGAAAATGGCTATACGCTCACAGACTCCTTTCTTCCAATTATATTTGCTGACTATGTTTCTATCCAATAGTTCGCGCAGTAAATCACCGTCCCACCAGACAGCCATATTACATGACAATCCTCTGACACGGGCTTTCACCACTTCTCCTTTTATATTTCTTATTCCTCCGGAAGCAAGAGACCACATTTCAACGCCCGGATGGGTCGGGTCAATATCAGCCGCCATGCAACGCCCGACATCTGTACTATCTTTTATCTGGAAAAGTATTTCTCCGGTTGCCGCATCTCTGTACGTACTTCCGTCACGCTTGTTTTCGTGACAGTCCCATACTTGCAATCCTTTGCGAGAAGGGTCGAAATGAGTCAGATGAATCGCGTCCCCATGTCCCATCTTCGTTGTGTACAGCCCTTTGCCGTTATGGTCGATGGCACACGAGCCGTAGATAATCTCATCGCATCCGTCACCGTCTACGTCACCTACCCGAAGGTTATGATTACCTTGTCCGGCATAGTCTTCACAACCGAGATGGTTACTGTCGAAAATCCAGCGTTCTTTCAGTTCCTTTCCATTCCAGTCGTATGCTGCCAATACTGTACGGGTATAATATCCACGACACATCACAACACTAGGATGGATACCGTCGAGATAGGCTACGCAAGCCAAAAAGCGGTCGCTACGATTACCACGATTGTCTCCCCAGTCCATCAGGTTTCCTCTTCCGGTTACATAATCAATCGTTTGCATCGCTTCTCCTGTCAGTCCGTTGAAGACAGTCAGATATTCCGGTCCGGTCAAAATACGTCCCTGTTCATTCCGATAGTCAGCTTGCGCATCTCCAATCACTTTTCCTTTTCCGTCCACTGTTCCGTCGGCGGTTTTCATTACTACTTCCGCTTTACCGTCACCATCGAAGTCAAACACCATAAACTGGGTGTAGTGTGCACCAGCACGTATATTACGTCCCAGATTAATGCGCCATAAATGTTGCCCGTTTAATTTATAACAATCGAAATATACCTCTCCGGTGTAACCGTCATGCGAATTATCGTGTGCGTTCGACGGATCCCATTTCAAGATAATCTCATATTCCCCGTCACCGTCTACATCGCCGATACTGGCATCATTAGGAGCATAGAAATAACTTTGCCCTGCCGGAGTCGTACCGTTTTCAGGACGATTCAGCGGGATGTTCAGATAACCAGCCGGAGCATCGGACGGCAATTGATAACAGCTTTCCGTTTTTGATTGGATAGCTTTGACGGTATAAAGTACGGATTCCGTACCTTTATATATATCCTGAAAGAAAGTCGCATTTCTTATCGGATATTTGTTTACCTTTTCACCGTTTCTATAAACATCAAAAGATTCGTCCATCGGGTCGGAGGACAGATAACGCCAAGACACGGCAACAGTAGATGGATTCTCTCTGATGGCAATTACACCGCGTCCCAAATGTTCGCGTTTCAGTTTCGAAAAGTCATAGTTCGGCTGCGCCACTACAAAAGCAGCTATCAGACACAGACTTAAAAAAGCACTTATGCATTTCATAGTTTTATCGTTAATCAATTTACAACACAAAAGTAAGCGGCACAGCCTACTTATAAAATAGAATATTGTACAGATCTATGTAGAAATCATCATATAGCCCACTTTTAAACCGCATTATAACTACCTGGTGAACAAAAATGAATATATCTGAACGGAAATCCATTGAAAAAGAAAAGTGCGTCCCTTATCTTTGCCAATGAAAATTAGAATGAACACCCAATTAATAAAACAGAATTATTTCACCATGAAGAAATCACTACTCTCATTCTTTACAGTAACCCTTCTTTGTCTTATGACAGGAAAGCCGGTCATGGCACAAGAGTTACCTGCACAAAAAGAGACTTTAGAGACTATCGTAAAAGTAAACGACTACTTTATGAAAAAGTATGCCGATTACACATTGCCTTCTTTCTATGGCAGAGTTCGTCCAAGCAATATATGGACGAGAGGCGTATATTATGAAGGATTAATGGCTCTGTATGGCATTTACCCTCGTGAGGATTATTATAAGTATGCCTACGATTGGGCTGATTTCCACAAATGGGGAATGAGAAACGGCAATACGACCCGTAACGCAGACGACCATTGCTGCGGACAAACGTATATCGACCTTTATAATATGTGTCCGTCCGATCCGAATATGATCCGGAATATAAAAGCAAGTATCGATATGGTAGTCAACACTCCGCAGGTGAACGATTGGTGGTGGATTGACGCTATCCAGATGGCAATGCCAATCTACGCTAAGTTTGGAAAAATGACCGGTGAACAGAAATACTACGATAAGATGTGGGATATGTATTCTTACACTCGTAACGTGCACGGAGAAGCCGGAATGTATAATCCTAAAGATTGCTTATGGTGGCGCGATCAGGATTTTGATCCTCCTTACAAAGAACCGAATGGAGAAGATTGCTACTGGAGTCGTGGAAATGGCTGGGTATATGCAGCTCTTGTACGGGTATTGGATGAAATCCCTACTAATGAAACACATCGCCAGGATTATATAAATGATTTTCTCGCTATGAGCAAGGCACTTAAAAAATGTCAGCGTGAAGATGGTTTCTGGAATGTGAGTCTTCATGATCCGACGAACTTCGGAGGCAAAGAGACTTCCGGAACAGCGCTGTTTGTATACGGTATGGCTTGGGGAGTCCGTAACGGACTGCTCGACCGCAAAGAATATCTTCCCGTCCTTTTAAAAGCATGGAACGCTATGGTGAAAGATGCAGTACACCCGAACGGATTCCTGGGATATGTGCAGGGAACAGGCAAAGAGCCTAAAGACGGACAGCCGGTTACTTATAAGAGTGTGCCCGACTTTGAAGACTACGGAGTCGGTTGTTTCCTGCTTGCCGGAACAGAAGTTTATAAATTAAAATAACATACACAGTTTTTTCATTAGGTTTAAAGATAATCATTCATTAGGTTTAGTTAGAGGTTAGTTAGTAGCTAGTTCCCTCACTGACTGTTTAGACACCGGTCAGTGAGGGATTTCAAAGAAAACAGATTCATGAAAAACAAATTATTCCCGTATATATGTTGGCTGATGGCCATTACATTTAGTTTGCAACTGCAAGCACAAAATAAAGTTTCCGCTCCCATGGCAGATGTCAATCAGGTAATTGACAACACGCTGGACAGCCTGAATAAAGCACGTACCTCGCGACCGGAAGCCGGTTCGAGCCGGAAAGGTGACAACCCTGTTCTGTTCCTGGTAGGTAACTCTACCATGCGTACCGGAACTTTAGGAAACGGCAACAACGGACAATGGGGATGGGGCTATTATGCAGGCGATTATTTCGACTCTAACCGGATTACTGTAGAAAATCATGCACTGGGTGGAACCAGTAGCCGTACTTTCTATAACCGTTTATGGCCGGATGTAATCAAAGGAGTACGCCCGGGAGACTGGGTTATCATCGAACTGGGGCACAATGACAACGGCCCATACGACAGCGGACGTGCCCGTGCTTCCATTCCCGGAATTGGCAAAGATACACTGAACGTAACGATTAAAGAAACCGGAGTAAAAGAAACCGTATATACCTACGGGGAATATATGCGTCGTTTCATTCAAGATGTAAAAGCCAAAGGTGCTCATCCGATCCTTTTTTCGCTTACTCCCCGCAATGCTTGGGAAGACAAAGACAGCACCATCATCACACGTGTCAACAAGACTTTTGGATTGTGGGCAAAGCAAGTAGCCGAAGAACAGCATGTTCCTTTTATTGATTTGAATGATATCAGTGCCCGCAAATTTGAAAAGTTCGGCAAGAATAAGGTGAAATATATGTTCTACATCGACCGTATACATACAAGTGCTTTCGGTGCTAAAGTAAATGCTGAATCTGCTGCTGACGGAATACGTGCGTATGAAGGACTGGAATTAGCCAATTATCTGAAACCTGTTGAGAAAGATACAGTGACAGGTTCCAGTCGGAAAGAGGGACGTCCGGTATTGTTTACTATCGGAGATAGTACGGTCAGAAATGAAGATAAAGACAAAAACGGTATGTGGGGTTGGGGAAGCGTAATTGCTGACGAGTTCAATCTAAATAAAATTTCTGTAGAAAATCGTGCGATGGCAGGACGTAGTGCACGTACTTTCCTCGATGAAGGTCGTTGGGATAAGGTATACAATGCCTTGCAACCGGGGGACTTCGTTCTGATTCAGTTCGGACATAATGATGCAGGAGATATAAACAAAGGGAAAGCCCGTGCCGAATTGCGCGGTTCGGGAGATGAGAGCAAAGTCTTTCTAATGGAAAAGACAGGCAAATATCAAGTTGTTTATACTTTCGGCTGGTATCTTCGAAAGTTCATCATGGATGTTCAGGAGAAAGGTGCCATTCCCATCGTTCTTAGTCATACGCCACGCAACAAATGGAAAGATGGAAAAATAGAACGTAATACCGAGTCTTTTGGCAAGTGGACACGTGAAGCTGCGGAAGCTACGGGAGCTTATTTTATCGATCTGAATAAGATTAGTGCCGATAAACTAGAAAAGAAAGGTGTGAAGAAAGCAGCAACTTACTATAATCATGACCATACACACTCTTCTTTGAAAGGAGCGCACATGAATGCGAAAAGCATTGTTGAAGGGTTGAAAAAGAGCGATTGCCCGTTAAAGAATTACTTAAAGTAAGAACATAAGGGATAAAGTACGCTATCTATCCCGTAATCTATTAATAGAAAAGTTACTCTTATCCCTTTGCAAACTTCTTTTGGATTAGTACCAAAGTATCAGTTGCTTAAGCAGGGAAAACGCATGAGTGCTAATTATTTAATAATCAATAGTTCCCTTCTCTTCTCAAAACATATTTAATGGCAATACTCTTGTATATCTAATAATAAATAAAGTCTTCCTAGTTACTTTTCCTCATATAGACGTGTCA
>NZ_JAJKHN010000059.1:0-41920 GCF_020982715.1 Bacteroides sp. 1_1_30 | reverse complement strand
TCTTAAAGTACCCCGGAATAGCCATGAATAAGGTTATTGAACATAAATAAGTAGCACGGAATTTGATTAAGAACCAAATCTTTTTCTGTAGAGGCGCGGATGGAAATTGTGTTTAGTTTATCGCCATACCTTCTTAAACAAATTTTTAATGCGGTTCCCCTGATTAAGCCTTTGATTATTTGCCGTTTCCGATAAAAATGTTATCTTTGGAGATAGATAATGTGCATCACATTAATTTCCTGTGCTCACAATGAATTAGAATCTAAATAACGGATTGTTTAATCTTCTAAAGTTTGCATGATGGAAAAGACAAAAATTGGCTTGAATGCCGGGAAAGTATGGCGCATCTTAAATGAAAAAGGTGAACTTTCAATGTTCGATTTGTGCCGTGAATTAAGTTTGACGTTTGAAGACGTAGCTCTCGCTATTGGTTGGCTGGCCCGAGAAGACAAAATCTTTTTGAGGAAAAGAGAAGGAATGCTTTTTGCCAGTATCGAAAATGTCGAATTTACTTTTGGCTAAGGTGGTAGCTAACCTACATTTAAGATGGATCTCCACTTTATTATTTACACTGCTAAAAAAGTAATGAAGTGGATCAGTAGGATTTTTTATGCTCGTTTTTACTATTCCCCCTATTACCCTGTTTGATAAGAACTTTCTTTTTTTGAAGCATCTAATCTACTTTTTCTGTACCTTTGCACCCCATAAACTACTAAACACATAAATTCATGAGTGCATTGAAAGGGCATCCGAAAGGCCTTTATCTGATTTTCGCGACAAGCACGGCAGAACGTTTCAGTTACTACGGTATGCGTGCGATCTTTATTCTTTTCCTGACGCAGGCATTATTGTTTGACAAAGAAGCGGCAGCATCCATCTACGGCAGCTATACCGGACTAGTTTATTTAACCCCGTTGATTGGCGGATACATTGCCGATAAATATTGGGGAATCCGTCGTTCCGTGTTTTGGGGAGCGGTGATGATGGCAGTCGGACAATTCCTGATGTTTATGAGTGCCTCCACTTTAGATAATACAAACCTTGCCCACTGGATGATGTATGGCGGACTAGGCTTCTTGATTCTGGGCAATGGTTGCTTCAAACCCACTGTCTCTTCTCTGGTAGGTCAGCTCTACGAACCCGGAGACAGGCGGCTGGATGCTGCATACACCATTTTTTATATGGGAGTGAATGTAGGCTCTTTTGCTGCTCCTTTGATTTGTGGTTATCTGGGTGATACCGGTGATCCGCATGACTTTAAATGGGGATTTCTTGCAGCCGGAATCATGACACTGTTCACCGTTGTTCTTTTCGAGACTCAAAAGAATAAATATCTTTTTTCTCCTTCCGGAGAACCGATTGGTATTATCCCCGATGCTAAACGTGAAAAGAAAGAAGACAAGGCCGACCATATCTCACACCCGAAGATGGACAAACGTACCAAAGTACGTAATACCCTTGTAATCACAATTCTTACCATTGCTTTAATAGCCTTCTTTAACTATGCATTTGAAGGCGATTGGGTGAGTATCGGCATTTTTACCGCCTGCATTGTTTTCCCTGTTCTGATCCTGTTAGACGGTTCATTGACCAAAATAGAACGCAGCCGTATTTTCGTTATCTATATAGTAGCCTTCTTTGTCATCTTCTTCTGGGCAGCCTACGAACAGGCGGGAGCTTCTTTAACTCTTTTTGCGTCCGAACAGACGAATCGTGACATTTTCGGTTGGGAAATGCCGGCTTCATGGTTTCAATCCTTCAATCCCCTGTTTGTAGTTGTCCTGGCATATATCATGCCGGGTGTATGGGGTTTCCTGAACAAACGAAAGATGGAACCCGCTTCTCCTACCAAACAAGCGATTGGTTTGTTACTCCTTTCTTTAGGTTATCTTTTCATCTGTTTCGGAGTGAAAGATGCTGTTCCCGGAGTGAAAGTGAGCATGATTTGGCTGACAGGACTTTACTTTATTCATACCATGGGTGAAATAGCTTTGTCGCCTATCGGACTTTCAATGGTAAATAAATTGAGTCCGCTGCGTTTCGCTTCCCTGATGATGGGAATCTGGTATCTGTCTACTGCCACAGCCAATAAATTTGCGGGAATGTTGAGCGGACTCTATCCGGAAGCCGGAAAAGTGAAGTCAATCTTTGGTTATCAGATTGCTACCATGTATGATTTCTTTATGGTATTCGTCGTAATGTCCGGTGTTGCTTCGTTGATTCTGTTCCTTCTCTCGAAGAAATTACAGAAGATGATGCACGGGGTAGAATAAAAAATCGTATTTTTGCAAGGTTATTTTTAAATTACCGGTTATGGATACCATTCAGATAAAAGACAAATTGTTTACCGTTTCTATTAAGGAACAAGAAATTCAGAAAGAAGTGATTCGCGTAGCGAACGAAATTAACCGCGATTTAGCAGGTAAGAATCCGCTTTTCCTTAGTGTGTTGAACGGTTCGTTCATGTTTACCGCTGATTTACTGAAGCACATCACCATCCCTTGTGAAATCTCATTTGTGAAGTTGGCTTCTTATCAGGGCATCACTTCCACCGGAGTGATTAAAGAGGTAATCGGCCTGAATGAAGACATTGCCGGACGTACCATTGTGATCGTAGAAGATATCGTAGACACAGGACTGACGATGCAGCGACTGCTCGAAACATTAGGTACACGCAATCCCGAAGCTATTCATATCGCTTCTCTGTTGGTGAAACCTGAAAAGCTCAAGGTAAACCTCAACATTGAATATGTAGCGATGGAAATCCCGAACGACTTTATCGTAGGTTACGGACTGGATTATGATGGTTTCGGACGTAATTATCCCGATATTTATACAGTAGTAGATTAATATTAAATAGGTACCAGTTTAAATGGTAAATAGTAAATCGTTAAATTGTAAATAACAAAATGTTGAACATCGTAATTTTCGGTGCTCCGGGTTCAGGAAAAGGAACACAGAGCGAACGTATCGTAGAAAAGTATGGAATCAATCACATCTCGACAGGAGATGTATTGCGTGCTGAAATCAAGAATGGCACAGAACTGGGTAAAACAGCTAAAGGTTACATCGACCAAGGTCAATTGATTCCTGATGAATTAATGATTGATATTCTGGCAAGCGTATTCGACAGCTTCAAAGATAGCAAAGGTGTAATTTTCGACGGTTTCCCAAGAACAATTGCACAGGCAGAAGCATTAAAGAAAATGTTGGCAGAAAGAGGACAGGACGTTTCTGTAATGGTTGATCTGGATGTTCCGGAAGAAGAACTGATGGTACGTCTCATTAAACGTGGCAAGGATTCCGGTCGTGCTGATGATAACGAAGAAACAATCAAGAAACGTCTGCATGTATATCATTCACAGACTGCTCCACTGATCGACTGGTACAAGAACGAAAAGAAATACCAACACATCAACGGCTTGGGTACTATGGAAGGTATCTTCGCTGAAATCTGCGAAGCAGTAGATAAATTGTAATAATACAATATTATAAATAAATAAGTCAGTAGCCGGAGTGTTCTAATTAACTGCTCTAACTACTGACTACTTTAACTCTTTAAAAAAATATGGCTGAATCGAATTTTGTTGATTACGTAAAGATATACTGTCGCTCGGGCAAGGGCGGAAGAGGCTCTACGCACATGAGGCGCGAGAAATATTGTCCTAACGGAGGTCCCGACGGGGGCGATGGTGGAAGAGGAGGTCATATCATCTTGCGCGGTAACCGTAATTACTGGACATTGCTGCACTTGAAGTATGACCGTCACGCAATGGCCGGTCATGGTGAATCGGGGAGCAAAGGACGTAGCTTCGGAAAAGACGGTGCGGATAAAATAATAGAAGTACCCTGCGGAACGGTAGTTTATAATGCCGAAACAGGGGAGTATCTTTGTGACGTAACAGAAGACGGACAGGAAGTTATTTTGCTCAAAGGCGGTCGCGGCGGTCAGGGTAACTGGCATTTCAAGACGGCCACCCGTCAGGCTCCGCGTTTTGCGCAGCCGGGAGAGCCGATGCAGGAAATGACCGTTATCATGGAGCTGAAACTGCTTGCCGATGTCGGTCTGGTAGGTTTCCCGAATGCGGGAAAGTCAACTTTGCTTTCTTCCATTTCGGCTGCCAAACCGAAAATTGCCGATTATCCGTTTACTACGCTCGAGCCCAACTTGGGTATCGTTTCCTATCACGGTGGAAAATCCTTTGTGATGGCGGACATACCGGGTATTATCGAAGGTGCCAGTCAGGGAAAAGGTTTGGGACTGCGTTTCTTGCGTCATATCGAGCGTAATTCATTACTGCTGTTTATGGTTCCGGCAGACAGCGACGACATTCGTAAAGAATACGAAGTCTTGCTGAACGAACTGCGTACCTTCAATCCTGAAATGTTGGACAAGCAACGTGTGTTGGCTGTCACCAAAAGTGATATGCTCGATCAGGAGTTGATGGACGAGATTGAACCTACATTGCCGGAAGGCATTCCACATGTATTCATATCTTCTGTTTCCGGTTTGGGCATCTCGGTGTTGAAAGACATCCTTTGGGAAGAACTGAACAAGGAAAGCAATAAGATAGAGGACATCGTTCACCGTCCGAAAGACGTGACCCGTCTGCAACAGGAACTCAAAGACATGGGCGAAGATGAAGACATCGTTTATGAATATGAGGAAGATGTCGACGATGACGATGATATCGATTATGAATACGAAGAAGAAGATTGGGAAGAAAAATGATTTCACTTACAAAACATAACGAGTTGAAGGGATATAAGTTACTGGAGGCATATCCCGAAATAGCTCATTTCGTAACTACGCGCCACGAAGGTATAAGCACCGGAGCTTACGGCTCTTTCAACTGTTCGCCTTATACCAACGACTCATGCATGAACGTCAATCGTAATCAGAGCTGGTTGTTTCAGTGCATGAATCATCAGATAAAGGAATTATTTATTCCTGAACAGAATCATGGCTGTGCCAGTCTGATTATCAATGAATCATTTTTTAAAGAATCATTGGAAATGAGACGGCTACTTCTGCGAGGAATGGATGCCTTGATAACTAATGTGCCGGGATATTGCGTTTGTGTCACGACAGCGGATTGTGTTCCTGTATTGCTGTACGACAAAAAACAACACGTTGTGGCTGCCGTTCATGCCGGATGGAAGGGAACGGTGAAGCATATTGTCAGTCATGTGATGGACCACTTGAATAAGATGTTCGGGACGCAAGGCGAAGATGTGATAGCTTGCATCGGGCCGAGCATTTCGCTCGAATCATTTGAAGTAGGTGATGAGGTGTATGATGCTTTTGAAGAAAGCGGCTTCGATATGTCTCTCATTTCTATGAAGAAGAAAGAAACAGGCAAATATCATATTGATTTGTGGGAAGCCAACCGGATTGAATTACTGAATCTCGGAGTGCCTGCAGAACAGATAGAAGTGGCCGGAATCTGTACCTATATTCATCATGATGAATTCTTCTCTGCACGTAGACTGGGAATAGATTCCGGTCGTACATTGTCGGGAATAATGATTAGAAAGTAATAATTGGTGTCTGTTATTGCAGGACGCTGATGATTGGTTTATGATAAGTTATGTTTGAAATAAAAGTATCTAAAGAAATAAAAGACGCATGTCCGGTTTTTGCCGGAGCCGCTGTGTATGCTGTTGTGAAAAATACAGCTTACAGCGAAGGGCTTTGGCAGGAAATCGACGCTTTTACCAAGCAACTGACTTCCACAACACAGATGGAAGACATCAAACATCAACCCGTTATCTTTGCTACCCGTGAGGCTTATAAACGTTGTGGCAAAGACCCCGGACGTTACCGCCCGTCAGCCGAAGCTCTACGCCGCCGCCTGATGCGTGGAATTCCTTTATATCAGATTGATACGTTGGTAGACCTTATCAACCTTGTGTCTCTTCGTACGGGACATTCGATCGGTGGTTTTGACGCGGACAAAATACAAGGTACGCATCTTGAACTCGGTATCGGCAAAGCAGGAGAACCGTTTGAAGGTATCGGACGCGGGGTATTGAATATCGAAGGATTACCTGTATATCGTGATTCTTTCGGCGGAATCGGAACCCCGACAAGCGACCATGAACGTACGAAGATGGACCTCGAAACTACTCATATCCTAGCCATAGTCAACGGTTATAACGGAAAAGAAGGTTTGCAAGAAGCTGTTGAAATGATACAGACCTTATTAAGAAACTATACAGAATCGGATGGAGGCGAAATCGTATTCTTCGAATAATTAGAATGAGTGCTCTAAGAAAAAAGACATGAAAAACATACTTATCTTACTGACAGTTTTATTATTGCCACTGACTGCCGCCGGGCAGGATAAATCCTCCTTCTCTGCCCGCGAAATGGCTGATGTACGGGTAGCTACTCCCGGATTATTTGCTAAAAGCAATCATATCTATCTGCATTTGGATTCTCTGAAAGATCACGAATATGCTTTCCCATTACCCGGAGGAAAAGTAATCTCTGCCTATGGAACTCGCGGAGGACATTCAGGAACAGACATTAAGACCTGTGCAAAAGATACGATTCGTGCTGCTTTTGATGGAGTGGTGCGTATGTCGAAACCCTATTATGCCTATGGAAATATCGTTGTAATCCGCCACGCTAACGGATTGGAAACACTTTATAGCCACAATTTCAAGAATCTGGTTAAAACTGGTGATGTCGTAAAAGCCGGACAACCTATCGGGCTGACAGGACGTACCGGTCGTGCCACTACCGAACATGTACACTTCGAAACCCGTATTAACGGGCAACATTTTAATCCGAATCTCATTTTTGACTTAAAAGAGAGAACATTGCGGAAAGAATGTATCAAGTGTACCAAGAACGGGAGTAAAATCGTTGTGAAGACTCAAATTCCTGACAATCGGATTGCTCAAAATAAAAAGTAAAGGGCTATCAGTAGTTGATGAATAGCCGGGAGATTATGACAAATTATGGCACAAATTTTATACAGACCGGCTTGTCTACTTTAATATCCTGCTGTACATCTGTTAATAGTCCTGTATCTGCATCTCTTTCATAAACTTGTATCACATTGCTATCTCTGCAAGCAACCAACAAGTATTTGCCATTAGGCGTGATGATGAAATTGCGTGGATGAATCCCTGTCAGTTGGTAGCCTGCTTTCGCCAACATTCCGTTATCCGGGTGAATACTGAATATGGCAATACCATCTGCTTTCAAACGATTGCTGGCATACAGGAATTTACCATCCGGGCTGATATGAATATCAGCACTTCCTTGTGCGTTTACCGTATCGGCAGCGATTGTCTGGATCTCTTTTAAATCTCCGTCTTTATATTCAAAAGCGATTACTGTGCCCGATAACTCATTAATCAGATAGGCGTAATGGCCATTTGGCGAGAAAGTCAGATGACGGGGACCCGAACCGGCTTTCACTTTAGAGGCAGCAGGCGATCCTTCTTTCAGAAATGCTTCCTTATTTTCTGCATTTGCAGCTGGGTTAATGATAAACTTATGTATTTGATCTGTACCCAAGTCATCGGCAAACAAGTATTTACCATCCGGAGTGATACGGACACAATGCAGATGCGGTTTCTCTTGTCGTTCCTTGTCTACTCCCGTACCTTTGAATTGTATAATATCGGAAGCGGGTAGGAGCGAGCCATCTTTTGCGATAGGGAAAACGGAAATGCTGCCGCCACTGTAGTTGGCGGTTATCACATTATTTCCACTGGCGATGATATAGCAGGGATCTTCACCTCCCGTTTGCTGTGAATTTAATAGTTGCAAAGTACCTTTTTCTTTATTGAAGGCAAATGCATTGGCGGCAGCTTGCGTACTATTGAATTCACTGACTGCATAGACGAATTTTCCGTCGGCAGATGGAACAAGATAAGAAGGATTTTCAATTTCCGTTTCACTTAAGGGAGTGGCAGTCCCGTTTTCTTCATTGAAGCGGTAGCTATATATCCCTTTACTGGTTCCTGATGTGTAAGTACCCACCAACATGGTTAGTTCGTTTTCCGTTGTATCGGTTGTTTCCATAGGAGTCTTTTTTTTAGAAGTACAGCCACTGATACTGATTCCGAATATGCAAACAGCGGCAAATGCTTTGAATATATATGTTTTAGATAGATATGTCTTAATCATAAGTAGCTTATTATTGGTTGATTTTTCATGATGCTTTTTCATCTTAAATATAAAATAGCTCCGTAAAGATAGTGCTTTGATATAATATTTGCTAACGTCTTCTCGTAAATTAGAAAACATTTCCTATCTTTGCACTCTTGGAAAGCGTTCTAAACAATCGCTATTCTGTACGAATAAAAATTTGGGGTTGACTGGATTTGACAGCGGGCAGAAATGGTAGGTAAGCATGCAGTGGGTCGGTAATTTCCACTTAAATATCAGTTATCAAAATTTTATCTGGCGAAACTAATTACGCTCTTGCTGCTTAATCGAATCACAGTAGATTAGCTTAATCCAGGCACTAGGTGCCAGGACGAGACATCACTCGGAAGCTGTTGCTCCGAAGCATTCCGGTTCAGTGGTGCAGTTACATCGGGGATAGTCAAAGGCGGCCTCGCACTTTTGATGAAACTTTAGAGGATAAGGCAGGAATTGATGGCTTTGGTTCTGTTCCTGCACGAAAATTTAGGCAAAGATAAGCATGTAGAAAGCTTATGATTTCCTCGTTTGGACCGGGGTTCGATCCCCCGCAGCTCCACTTTAAATGCTGATTTCTAGTGTTTTATGAGATTTGCACCCCGCTTTACATCCTAATAATGTAAAGCGGGGTGTTTTTGTTTTATTTAATATTTCTATTTTCTGTGATATTCATCTGTTCGTCAATGCTCGGGTCGAATCGGTCGTTGTATAGGTGGCAGACGGCTTAAATGTCAAGACTGTCACAACGGGACTGATCGGATTACTTTTCGTCTTTCTTGTTATCGAGTAGCTGTGATAATTCTTCCTCCACTTCCTCGATACTTGGCAAGGCGGATTTCAGATTTTCGGGAATGGCTTTGCTTAGCTGGTAGTCGCTTACTCCTATGGGCTGTGCATAGCCCGTTAGGGCATATTGTGCCACTACTTCATCTTTACCTTTGCAGAGCAACAATCCTATTGTCTTGTTGTCGTTTTCACCTCTCAACTGGTCGTCTACGATGTTGATGTAGAAATTCAATTGCCCTGCATATTCTGGCTTGAATGGAGTAGCCTTTAATTCTACGACTATATAGGAGTGAAGTTTTATGGAGTATAGGATAAGGTCTGCATAAAAATCGCTGTCCCCGACTTGGAAATGTTTCTGTTTGGCTACAAAGGCGAAGCCGTTCCCCATTTCCAATAGATACCTTGTGACGTGTTCTACAAGCTGTTTTTCAATATCCCTTTCATCTGCCAGTTCTTTTGTACCTGCTACATCGAATATATACGGGTCTTTCAGCAAATAGTTGGCTAAGTCACTTTGAGGGGTGGGCAAGGTCTTTGTGAAATTGTTGACTTTCTGTGTTTCTATCTGCCGTTTGAACAGATTAGTCTCAATCTGTATCTTTAATACGTTGCTGCTCCATCCGTTTTCAACGGACTGTTTCATGTACCAATATTTGTTTCCTAAGGGTAATGAGCTATCCAATAGTATCACATGACTGGTCCAGTTTATTTTTGAAATGGGGGAACAAACAAAATCCTTTTCAATATCATCAATGGATGTTTGCAGCATTGCGGAGATTGTCTTGTCTATCTTTTGAATTTGCGCAAGAGGCTCTTGCGTAAATTCTTTTGATTGAAATATATTTGTCTGAAATTGCGCAAGAGGTTCTTGCGTAATTGGTAAACAGTTCAGTTCATCAGTCAAGGATAGCATATTGGGGATTGTTGGCGTTCTCAACACCTTGTCACAAGAAAGCATTCTTTGTAATATCTCTAGTGGGTATGTTCGGGCAAACTGACACATATAGGTAAGGCTTCTCGCTGAATATCCTTTCTTTTCGGGATAGTGCATCTTGATAGCCTTTGAAATCTGACTTATGGCTTTTGGATAGCCTCTTTTTATTATGGAGTCATAAATGAAGCACTCCCACTTCGCGAACCATTTATTTTTATATCCGTATCAGGCAATAATCTTTTAATACGCTCTATTTCCTCTTTAGTAATCTTTCCATATAAACTCAACGATCCGATTTTTATTTTTGATATTTCGTCCGGTATATCAATTGTATCGATAAATTGGATATCCAACCTTTTTATTTCTTTGAGCTCCAACAGTACAGCCGGAAATTCTTTTACTCTGATATTGATGCCGCTTCCCCAGCCATCCTTTTGAGCATCAGCACTTAATTTACTTTTTAATCCTTCCTTGTTAACATCTTTCTTCCTGACCATCCAACCAATTTGCGGTCGCAGAGCAAAAGTCTTGCTGTTTTGTTCTAACCCGATGAAACCTGCCCAAAATTCTAATGGAGTTTCTTTGACAGCGTCGCCATATACTTCCTGATACTTTACATCTACCTTCACTATCTCATCAGGGAGACAATTTTTGCCTTCAAGCTGTTTCAGATAATTTCTTTTCCCTTCCTTATCATAAGGGAAAAACTTCACGATCCATCCATCAATAATGTTTGGGGCTCCGTATCGTTTCTGTGAATGATATTTAAACATGTTGCGCCAAAAGTTCTTATTAACTTCTCCTTTGGATGCTTTGACAAATTCTTCCAAAAGAGGTTCCAATTCTGAAATCCACCAATCGAGTTTGTATTCTTTCAAGCCTCTGGCTTTGTGCAGTAGTTTTTCCCAGTCCTCTGGTGTTCCTTCGAGAGTTATTTCAGGTATTCCACAGACAATGCGTATGATTATAAACTCAAAATAAGGTTTTACAGCCTCCATGATTGTTATTTCGGAAGCAACTTTCTCTAAAGAGGTAGTCGTTGAAAAATTGCAGGTGAGCAGTTCGGTCAGATGATTACCGGTGTATTGGGATATTTGTTCTGTAAATTGCGGGAAGATTTCCTCCCATGAAAGAGTAGGGTCCTCCAATTTTTTGTCTTCTCTTATAATTAAGGATAGTTTGCCGGAGAAATCAACAAGCTCATTTCTCATAGATTCCTGATTGGCATTGATATGGCGTGCAAATCCCTGGCTGATTAATAGCCAAATCATGTCCGGGGACAATACAAATGGCCTGTGATCCGCATAAGCCTGATACATACCGTTGAAAAAAGAATTAGGGCCAAAAGAAACGAGACTGTCGGGAGATTCGCTCTTTGCAATGATATGATAAGGAACCTTGATATTCTTCTCTTTTATCTCATAAGGCTCTATGTTCATATCTGATAATATAAGACTTTCGTAAATTTCATTCGGGGAGTCTAGATGAAGTAATTCTTCAGGCTTTGAAAGCTTTTCGACCTTAAAAGTGATTCCATTTTGAGCGAATGTGGAAACACTGCAAAATATGAATAAGCAAAATAATGTGTTTTTCATAATCTTAAAGAGTTGTATGGTGGCACAAACTTATTAACTACCTCTATATTTTGAATAGACGATATGCAAATATAATATTATAAGAACTGTCTTTGACAAGATATTGAATGTTTTTTTGACTTATATCTATAAAAATCATAAGCATATTATTTCTTGAACCGATAAGCAGGATTTATTCAGGAATTTATAGTAAGTTTGCTCTGCTAATCCTAAACAATGACGCAGAGAAAGATTATACATATCGACATGGATGCCTTCTATGCCTCTGTAGAACAGCGTGATAATCCAGAACTTCGTGGCAAGCCTTTAGCGGTAGGTCATGCAGAAGAGAGGGGAGTCGTGGCTGCTGCTAGCTATGAAGCCCGGCGTTACGGTGTCCGTTCCGCTATGGCTTCGCAAAAGGCGAAACGTCTTTGTCCCCAACTCATTTTTGTACCTGGCAGGATGGATGTTTATAAATCCGTTTCCCGTCAGATACATGAGATTTTCCACGAATATACGGATATCATCGAACCTCTGTCTCTGGATGAAGCTTTCTTGGATGTCACTGAAAACAAGAAAGATATTTCCCTGGCTGTGGATATAGCAAAGGAAATAAAGCAGAAGATACGGGAACAACTCAACCTTGTTGCGTCTGCCGGAGTTTCTTATAATAAGTTTCTGGCTAAAATAGCTTCGGACTATCGCAAACCGGATGGCTTATGCACCATTCATCCGGAACAAGCCCTTGATTTTATAGCCCGTCTTCCTATCGAATCTTTTTGGGGAGTGGGTCCGGTGACTGCAAAGAAGATGCATTTACTTGGCATCCACAATGGACTTCAACTACGGAAATGCTCTCTTGAAATGCTGACAGCCCATTTCGGGAAAGCCGGCGCACTGTATTATGAGTGCTCACGAGGAATTGACGAACGCCCTGTCGAAGCAATTCGTATCCGTAAATCCATTGGCTGCGAACGTACATTGGAACGTGATATTTCAGCCCGTTCATCGGTCATTATCGAACTATACCATGTGGCGGTAGAGCTGATTGAACGTCTTCAGCGAAAAGACTTCAAAGGCAACACGCTTACCCTGAAAATCAAGTTTCATGATTTTAGCCAGATAACCCGAAGCCTTACTCAATCGCAGGAACTCACCACCTTAGACCGGGTACTCCCACTTGCAAAAGAATTGCTTAAAAGTGTCGAATTTGAGCAACATCCAATCCGGCTCATCGGTCTTTCCGTCTCCAATCCAAAAGAGGAAGCCGATGAACAACACGGTGTTTGGGAACAGTTGAGCTTTGAATTTAGCGATTGGGATTGAAGGCGAAGAGGAAGAAATAGAGGAATGAAGAGGAAAGAATAGGGGATGAAAAAGAAGAGAATCAAAGAATGAAAAAAGAAAGAGGATTGAATATCCAAACAGATACTTTGTCTGAAGTAAAACAGATACTCTATTTGAAATAAAATAGAGCCTTTATTTGCCCTAAACAGAGCCTCTGTTTGGAATAAATAGAACCTTTATTTTCTCCAAAGGGAGCCTCTATTTTCTAAAACTGCATCTTTGTTTTTCCGAAATGAAAACCCGGTTTCCGTGTGACTTAAATTGTTTTTATAGTGACTTAAATTGTTTCTACAATGACTTAAATTGCTTTTATAATGACTTAAAAGCCTAAAATATAGCAATTAAGAGTACTATTTTTGAAGTATGTACTTTTTTGTCATCAGGTTCGTATGATTTACTCACCTCATTTTTTATCAGATACGTTATCTTTGCAATACTTAAATGAATGAAAATACCATGAATCGAATGAAACATTTATTTTGTGTTCTTTTACTAGCAGCTTTAGGAAGTTTTTCTTTCAAGGCAAGCGCTTACACCGAACGCAATATGCTGCAAAAAGCGGCAGACGAAACTACGTTGAAAAACGTGTTGGTAATGAAACAAGCATGGGTGCCTTATCCTGCTTATACAGATCGTGCCGCCTGGGATTCTTTGATGGGTCCCAATAAGCAACGCCTCATCGAAGCCGGTGAAAAACTCCTCGACTATAAATGGCAACTGATACCTGCCACTGCTTATCTGGAATATGAACGTAGCGGTAACCGTAAAATAATGGAAGTTCCTTATGACGCCAACCGCCAGGCACTTAACGCCTTGATGCTCGCCGAACTGGCCGAAGGGAAAGGACGTTTTATCGACCAATTACTGAACGGAGCATATATGAGCTGTGAAATGAATTCATGGGTTCTATCCGCACACTTGCCCCGCCAGAGTAGCAAACGTTCACTTCCCGACTTCCGCGAACAGATTATCGACCTCGGTTCAGGCGGATACGGAGCTTTAATGGCTTGGGTACACTATTTCTTCCGCAAACCATTCGACAAAATCAATCCTGTGGTATCCTTGCAAATGCGTAAAGCAATCAAAGAACGTATTCTCGATCCGTATATGAACGACGACGAAATGTGGTGGATGGCTTTTAACTGGAAACCGGGAGAAATCATCAACAACTGGAATCCTTGGTGTAACTCCAATGCCCTGCAATGTTTCTTACTGATGGAGAACAATAAGAATAAGTTAGCGAAAGCTGTTTATCGCTCCATGCAGTCAGTCGATAAGTTTATCAACTTCGTGAAATCCGATGGTGCCTGTGAGGAGGGAACCTCTTACTGGGGACATGCCGCCGGAAAGCTCTATGACTATTTGCAGATACTCTCTGATGGCACAGGCGGTAAACTGTCTCTGTTCAATGAACCGATGATTCGCCGGATGGGAGAATATATGTCCCGCTCATACGTGGGCAATGGCTGGGTGGTGAATTTTGCTGATGCATCGGCACAAGGCGGGGGCGATCCTTTGTTAATCTATCGCTTCGGTAAAGCTGTAAACAGCGATGAAATGATGCATTTTGCCGCATACCTGTTGAAAGGAAGAAAACCGTATGCTACCATGGGCAACGACGCTTTTCGTTCGCTTCAATCTCTACTTTGCTGTAATGAGCTGGCAAAAGCAACTCCGAAACATGATATGCCGGATGTAACCTGGTATCCCGAGACGGAATTCTGCTATATGAAGAACAAAAACGGTATGTTTGTTGCCGCTAAAGGCGGATTTAATAACGAAAGCCATAACCACAACGATGTAGGAACCTTTTCTTTATATGTAAATACAATTCCTGTGATTATTGATGCCGGTGTAGGTACATATACCAAACAGACGTTCGGCAAGGACCGCTATACCATCTGGACCATGCAGAGCAACTATCATAACTTGCCGATGATTAACGGAGTACCGCAGAAATTCGGGCAGGAGTATAAAGCTACCAATACCGTTTGCAATGAGAAGAAACGGATGTTCTCTACGGATATAGCTACTGCTTATCCGGCAGAAGCGAAAGTGAAAAGCTGGGTTCGCTCTTATGCTCTTGATGATAAAAAACTTATTATTGGTGATATTTATATGTTGGATGAGGCTATTGTTCCTAATCAAATGAACTTTTTAACTTGGGGCAATGTGACTTTCCCGTCAGCCGGAAAAATCCGCATCGAAGTAAAGGGACAAAAGGTGGAAATGAACTATCCATCACAGTTTAAGGCCGAACTGGAAACAATCAAACTGGATGATCCGCGCCTGTCTAACGTATGGGGCAAAGAGATTTACCGCATCACACTAAAGACTGAAGAAAAGAAAGTGACTGGTAAATATGGATTTGTTATTCAACAAGTGAAGTAGGATGAAATAGATTTTTAAAGCTAGAAAAAATAAAGTATAAACAATTAAATCACAGTAAGATGAAAAAAGTATTATTTGCCGGGCTTTTGGTCCTTGCAGGAGTAAGCGTAAGTGCGCAGAACCTGATAAAAAACGAAAAATTCGCCACTGAAGTAAAGACTAAAGTGACTAATGCCAATAAAGCTACCGCAGGAGAGTGGTTTATCATGAATAATGAAGCTGACGGTGTAACTACTATTGCCTGGGAAGAAACAGGAGATGCCAAATATCCGAATGCAATGAAATTGGATAACTCCGGTGCTGAAAAGACTCTCTCTTGGTATAAAGCTTTCCTGGGACAACGTATTACCGATGGTTTGGACAAAGGTATCTATGTTCTTACTTTCTATGCAAAAGCTAAAGAAGCAGGAACTCCGGTCAGTGTATACATCAAACAGACCAATGAGGAAAAGAATGATAATGGTAAGTACAATACTACTTTCTTCATGCGTAGAGACTATGACGCAGATGCTCAACCAAATGCTTCGGGCGCACAATACAATTTTAAAATTAAAGATGCCGGTAAATGGACTAAAGTAGTGGTTTACTATGATATGGGACAAGTGGTTAATGCAATTAGTAGCAAGAAAGCAAATGCTAACTTGGAAGTATCTGATACAGACGATGATGCTGCCATTCTGAAAGATTGTTATGTGGCTATTCTTTCCCAGAACAAAGGCGGCGTTGTAGAAATCAGCGACGTAACATTGAAAAAGAAATAAAGAGCAAAGGATTTAATATAGTAGGTTAACAAAAAAATAGGGCAGTGAAGTAGTGATACTTCGTTGCCCTATTTCTTTTGTTATATGAATATAATGGAGAGTTCCGAATAAATAAATGTATGAAACTGTCAATCTCCCTTCGGGACTGATTTCATGCGATTTATTGAATACCGAGTTTCTTCTTCAGTTCCTTAGGCAGAGAATCTTTGTGTACCATCACACAGATTGTTTTAGCACGTACATAGCTTTCAGACATATTCAGATTACCTCCGGATTTGTTGCTTTCCGCTCCCCAGGAATTCTTGGTGATATAATATTTAGTACCATTCTGATCTTTCACAATACCGGTGATGTGCATCAGGTGGTCGTCAGTTGTCACAAACTTCTCGTAACCATCCTGACGGATTTCCGGTGTTACGTTGATTTCCGGATAAGGATGCTCAAACTTGAACACTTCGTCCATTCGTTGATATTTTGGCATTTTCTCAAAACGGGCACGGTCGGTAGTCGAGTAATCTTTCACATCCTCCACTTGCGGATTAATGGCGATTCCGTTCTTGAAAGAGAAACCCTGTTCGCTTACGTCACCGTCCCAACATACGGTATATCCTTTGTTCAGTGCATAGTCGATAGCCCCGATCAGTTCGTCCAACGGAAGATTATACATTGGCTGGTTTTCCCAGTTGTCGGGAACTTCAGGTGAGAATGTCTCATAATAAGGCTTGTGAGTGAAGCTGGTCAGTTCAACATAATCATCCATATTCAATCCCAGACTTTCTGTGAAAGATTGAGGAGTATATTCTTTTCCTTTATAAGTAAATTTTTCAGGAAGCTTGCCCAGATAAATATCGAACAGATTATTAATAAGCGCATCAAATTGCGGAGTACGCTTTTTAGATTCAATATTTGCGTCTACCAATGCTTTGAGATAGCGTGACAATGCTCCGTGATTGTGGTCTTTGTTATCGCCCAGCAATCCGGTGTACACTTCTTCCGGAACGATTCCCGCTTTCTTATATGCGTTTTTGAAAGTGTGTGCCAAACTTCCTTCACCGATACTTCCTTTACCACGACGGAGATAATTGTCCTCCATCTGATTCATGTACTTTTGGCGGACGATAAACATTTCCGAGAGATCATATTCTCCTTTTCCCATTCGGAGCAGTTCCGACTCCATGAAAGAAGCGGTGGCAAAGCACCAACAGGTTCCTGTGGAACCCTGATCTTTAACAGGCGTTGCTTGGTGGGACACAACGGTTGTGAACTCATAACCAGGTGTTTGTGCAAAAGAGGTTACGACCAATAAGAGGAGCGCAACCGACATAAATAGCTTTTTCATAATGTGTTTTATTATCTTTCTTCTGCAAATGTATAAAAAAAGCGAAGATACTCGAAAGTTCCTCGCTCTATTTATTATAATTAGTGTGTTTATTTACATGGCAACCTGCTGTGACAGCAGTTTTTGAAGTTTACCGTTTAATGTTTGGCACATGGCACCATTTCCCATTGCTTGATAGCGTTTAATACGGTACTGTAACATCATAATTTTTTCATTTGCATTCTTTTTCATAATTTGTTTCCTCTTTTTTTGCCCTCCACGTTTTGAAGAGCGGTTTTACATCTTGTTTTCTCTAATAACACTGCAAAGATACAAATTGTTTTCGAATTATATGCTGTAAAACATAAAAATCTTCTTTTTCTTTTGAATTTTCTTTTTATAAGGGTTCGAACACGGTCTATATTACAAACCTGTTACAAAATTCCCGGATTTTCCCATCAATGACAATATTATTCTTATCTATCACATTTTTATGTACTTATCTAGGTATTCAGAAAATATTCTTTTATTTTTGTCAGTCAGCAACCTTATTAATAGAATAAACCAAACACTTATATGAAAACATTCATCCATCTTTTGTGCGTCCTGATTTTGTCGATTGTACTGTTTGCTTGTAACAATGCTCACTTCCTCAAAGAAGAATCCTATCGGAATCAAGTAGCTCAAGACTTTGAGCAGAAAAAACAGGCACTTCCTCATGGAGATTTATTTGCGATCTTTGCCGATTCTATTTTGTCAGTCTACGAGCGCGAAGCATTGATGTTTCTCTACGCTTATATGCCGATAGGGGATGTGACGGATTATCCGGGAGATTATTACTTGGAGAATGTCCGGCTGTCGAAGCAGACACGTGACGAGATGCCTTGGGGCAAAGAGATTCCCGATGAAGTGTTCCGTCATTTTGTTCTGCCGATCCGAGTGAATAACGAGAATCTGGATGATTCCCGTCGTGTGTTTTATGGTGAACTAAAAGACAGGGTGAAGGGACTGCCGATGAAAGACGCGATATTGGAAGTGAACCACTGGTGTCACGAGAAAGTGGTCTATCGTCCGAGTGATGCGCGCACTAGCTCACCATTGGCATCTGTCAAAACAGCGTATGGACGTTGTGGCGAAGAGTCTACATTTACGGTGGCTGCGCTCCGGGCAGTCGGTATTCCGGCACGGCAAGTGTATACGCCCCGCTGGGCGCATACGGATGACAATCATGCTTGGGTGGAAGCATGGGCGGATGGACATTGGTACTTCTTTGGAGCTTGTGAACCGGAACCGGTTTTGAACCTAGGATGGTTTAATTCCCCTGCCAGTCGGGGAATGTTGATGCATACTAAGGTTTTCGGACGTTACAATGGTCCGGAAGAGATTATGCTTGAAACACCGAATTATACGGAAATCAATGTGATTGATAATTATGCCCCTACTGCCAAAGCTATCGTAACGGTGACGGATGCCGACGGTCAACCGGTAGCAGATGCCAAAGTCGAATTTAAGATATACAATTATGCGGAGTTCTATACAGTAGCCACGAAATATACAGATGCAGAGGGGAAAGCCAGCCTGACTGCCGGTAAAGGAGATATGTTGGTTTGGGCATCCCGCAACGGACAATTTGGTTATGCCAAAATCTCATTTGGAAAAGATGATGCATTGCAACTCTCTTTAAATAGGAAAGAAGGTGAAGCCTATTCCTTGCCAATGGATCTTGTACCTCCGGTGGAAGGAGCGAATATTCCCGAAGTCACTCCCGAACAACGGGCGGAAAATGATCGGCGGATGGCGCAGGAAGATTCAATCCGCAATGCGTATGTAGCAACAATGATGACGGAAAAACAGGCCAAAGAGTGGATAGATAAACTATATGGAAATACCTTACAATCGGAAAAGAAAGAAAAATTAGTAAACTTCCTGGTTGCTTCGCGAGGAAACCACCAAACCTTGAAAGACTTCCTTTCGCCTATCCGAAAAGAGAAAGACGCTGTTTCATGGGAAGAAATACGGGCTATATGGATATTAGAGAGTCTTTCGGCTAAAGATCTCCGCGATGTAACTCTGGATGTATTGAATGATCATCTGCTGACTAATATCTCGGATTGGGAGAAGATAGAGACTGATTTATTTAAAAGAATGTACCTCAATCCTCCTCGTATAGCCAATGAAATGTTGACTCCTTATAAAAAGGTACTTCGTGAAGCCATTGAAAAAACAGTGTACCAGTCTGTGCCCGATAGCATGAAACGTGATCCCAAAGTATTAATAGAATGGTGCAGAAAAGAGATTAAAATCAATAATGAACTGAATTCTCAACAGATTCCTATCTCTCCGATGGGAGTATGGAAAGCACGGGTGGCTGATGAAAAGTCGCGTGATATATTTTTTGTGGCAGCTTACCGGAGCATGGGATGGGCGTCCGCTGCCTGGATTGATGAAGTGACCGGAAAGGTGCAGATTCTAAATGAAGAATTTGCAAAGGAAGATGTCAACTTCGATACGGCAGAAGCTGCACAGTCTCGAAAGGGAGTGTTACAAGCGACTTACACGCCTATCCGTTCTGTGGAAGATCCTAAATATTATTCGCATTTCACTCTTTCCAAGTTTAAAAACGGCACATTCCAGTTACTTAATTATGACGAGGGAGAGACGGATATGGGGGATGGAACTACCTGGCGTAATTTATTAAAATATGGGAGAGAGCTTGATGAAGGCTATTATATGATGGTGACCGGAACTCGGTTGGCAAGTGGCGCGGTGCTTTCCAACAGTACATTTTTTACTATAGAACCCGGTAAGACAACCACCGTTGACCTTGTGATGCGTGAAAGCAAAGATCAGGTGCAAGTGATCGGCAATTTTAATTCGGAAGCGACCTATCGTCCGGTTGACAGCACTGAACAGCGGAGTATTCTGCAAACCTGTGGACGTGGTTATTTTGTAGTAGCTGTGCTTGGAGTAGGGCAGGAACCTACCAATCATGCGCTAAGAGATATAGCCGCTTTGGGCAATGACTTCGAACAATGGGGGCGTAAGATGGTCTTTCTTTTCCCTTCGGAAGAACAATACAAGAAATTTAATGCCGACGAATTTAAAGGACTTCCGTCTACCATCACCTACGGTATTGATGTCGATGACAGCATCCGCAAAGAAATAGTGCAGGCTATGAATTTGAACAATTCTATTCTGCCGGTATTTATCATTGCAGATACATTTAATAGGGTAGTCTTTGTTTCTCAAGGATATACAATCGGTTTGGGTGAGCAATTGATGAAAGTTGTACATGGGTTATAGAAAAGAGGAGGTATACAATAATCGTTAATTCTTGCCCTTAATGCGTTTTTTCGGAAAAGAATGATTACGTTTGCAGCAAATTATGACTAAGTACATTTTTTGCATATTAGCATGTGCATTTCTGGTATTGGGATTTAGTAATGTTTCCAATAAAGAATTGCAGGGATTTCAGAAAAAAACTGAAACCTCGTCTAATGACATGCGATATGAAGCAGTGTCATGCTGTTGCGTTTCTTCTGCCGGCTTCGACAAGCCAGGTAAAGATTCTCATTCGCAGTTTGTTGACGAGACATCCACTTGTAATGTTAGTGACTGCATTTTTGATAATATCTCTTTTCCGAGAAGCATTGTTCCTTTCAAGAACCTGAAGTTCAATACCAATACTGTCATTATACAGATATTGAGCTCTCTGAATGTTATGCTTCCGGAGAATCGTTTGGGGCATACCGGCCTTGATGTCAATTACACTAAATATTCGTGTAAGTATTACGTCTATACATTGGCGCATATTCTCATTTAGACTATATTCTTATCTTTGGGTAAGGTGAGGTGCCTATTCAGATCCTCCATCTACCATCATTTCCTTTATTTATTATCTTAGTTTTATTCATGTTAACATGGAAAACAAAGAATGTATTTCCTATGACTTGGAACAAAGGACGGATATTGATGTGCCTGTCTTTAAGGATTAAAATATTGTGTTCCCGTTGTGAAACGGGAGTTACGTCGTATAAAAGCAAGGATATTTGAATAAGATTATACAACCTAATTTTTTATATTACTATGATTCATTTATTACTATCTACTCTTGCGATGATGGGGCTTACGTTCCTCATCGGTTTTTTTGTCGCTGCGGTCATTAAGTTGATTGCCTATGCGGCCGATTCATTTGATTTTTATAGTTCCCACCGTTTGGAGCTACTCCGTTTGCGACGCTGGCGTCAGCATCGGCAAAAGGTGGAGAGATTAGTCCGACAGATTCCCATTGCAGATGAAGATGCTTTGGGAGATTTCCGTGAAGATTACAGTAAGGGGATCGACAGAAACTTTACTGGCTATTCCGGCTATTATCATGGCGTGAGTCCGGGAGCTTCTGAAAATAATCTGATGAATTATTATTATTCACAGGATACCCGCGAATTCTTTCTTCGGGAAGAAGAGCAGGCACATGTCAATAAGAAGAACTCAAAGAAACTTACTAACAACAAACAATAAAAGAAAACTAATTTATGGAAAATATAGATTTTGCTACCTTGTTTCAAGGTATTGGTACAATGATGGCAAGCGGATGGGTGCTTGCTTCTGCAAGAGTTTTTTTAGTACTTCTCGGTTTGTTACTGATCTATTTAGGCTGGAAAGGTATACTCGAACCGATGGTAATGATTCCGATGGGACTGGGAATGGTAGCTATCAACTGCGGAACCCTCATTATGCCTGACGGTACACTGGGTAATCTCTTTCTCGATCCGATGCTTTCAGATACAGATCAATTAATGAATACTATGCAGATAGATTTCCTGCAACCTGTTTATACCCTGACGTTTAGTAACGGGCTGATAGCTTGTTTTGTCTTTATGGGTATCGGGACGCTTCTAGATGTCGGCTTCCTGCTTCAGAAACCATTTGCAAGTATATTCCTGGCTTTGTGCGCAGAGCTGGGCACTTTTCTGACAGTACCTATTGCTTCTGCTCTTGGTCTGACTCTGAAAGAAAGTGCATCTGTGGCTATGGTGGGTGGAGCCGACGGACCAATGGTGTTGTTTACTTCGTTGGCATTGGCAAAGCATCTCTTTGTTCCTATTACGGTGGTTGCTTATCTTTATTTGGGCTTAACGTATGGAGGCTATCCTTACTTGGTAAAACTTTTGGTTCCCAAACGCTTCCGCGCTATTAAGATGGTGACAAAGAAAGCTCCGAAGAATTACGATGCTAAAGTGAAACTGGCTTTCTCTGCTGTTCTTTGTACTATTCTCTGTTTCTTGTTCCCGGTAGCTTCTCCTTTGTTTTTCTCTTTGTTCCTGGGTGTTGCTGTTCGTGAGTCGGGTATGAAACATATCTATGATTTTGTGAGTGGTCCGTTGCTTTATGGTTCCACTTTTATGTTGGGCGTACTGCTCGGTGTACTTTGTGATGCACATCTGTTACTCGATCCGAAGATCTTGAAACTACTAGTATTAGGTATTGTAGCATTATTACTTTCCGGTATCGGAGGAATAATCGGAGGATATATCATGTATATTATTAAACGGGGTAATTACAATCCGGTAATCGGTATTGCAGCTGTTAGCTGTGTACCCACTACCGCGAAGGTTGCACAAAAGATTGTAAGCAAAGATAATCCGGACTCATTTGTTCTGGGAGATGCTTTGGGAGCTAATATCTCGGGAGTAATTACTTCGGCTATTATTACTGGTATTTATATTACGATAATTCCATATTTATAAATAAAAGTATAACAGTTTCTTGAGATACTGTTGGTAATGATGTAAAAAAAGAAATGGTGAACAAAAGGCTTGAAGGCTGTATGTTCACCATTTCTGTCTTGTATTAGTACTATTATGAGACGATATCTCATCCCTTGCTGCCATATTTATCCATGTAAAGCGGCATCAATCGTTTCTTTTACTCTTCGTATGGAAGTTACGTTTCGTTCGTATTCGTTGATGTGTACCGTGCCTCCCATGGAGACGGCTTCATTTTTGAATATCATTTCGCTCTGAATACTTTCACGTGCCGAGAAATGAAACTCGTTGATTCCGGTTTCTGCGGCAATGCGTGCGATATTATTTTCATTTACTCCGCATCCGGCGAGTAATGTGATTCTTCCGGCAGCCTGTTTCTGTAACTCTTCTAAAAGGGGGATTCCCAGTTCAGCCGTAGATTGCTGGCCGGAAGTCAGAATACGGTTACATCCCAGTTTGATGATCTGTTCCAATGCTCTCTGCGGGTTACGGCATACATCAAATGCCCGGTGAAAAGTCACAGATAGCCCTTGAGCAGCTTCCATTAGTTTCTGCATTGCTGGCAAGTCTACTTCACCCTCTGCTGTCAGGCAACCGAATACCACTCCGTCTGCCCCTAATTTCCGTGCAATTTCAATATCTTTCAGCATTGTCCGGATTTCGATATCCGAATACAGAAAATCTCCTCCACGAGGCCGGATAATAACGTGCAGGCGGGTATGAGTCAGTACTTCCCTTGCGATGGCGATCTCACCATAGGAGGGCGTTGTTCCACCTTCCGGTATTCCGGCACACAGTTCCACACGGTCTGCACCACCTTTCTGTGCGGCCAGGCAACTTTCCACTGAATTGGTACAAATCTCAAATTGATACTTTCCCATAGTCGTGTATTAAAAAAGGGCGAATTTCTTCGCCCTTATATGAATCTTCTTTTGAATCGTTACGTTATTTAGCGAAACTTACCGCACGTGTTTCACGGATGACGGTAATCTTCACTTGTCCCGGGTAAGTCATTTCATCCTGGATCTTCTTGGCGATTTCACCTGACAGGCTTTCTGTCTGCTTGTCGTCAATCTTATCTGCACCAACGATAACGCGGAGTTCGCGTCCTGCCTGGATAGCATACGTCTTTGTTACACCCGGATAAGCCATTGCTAGCTGTTCGAGATCGTTCAGACGCTTGATATAAGCCTCTACGATTTCGCGGCGTGCCCCCGGACGTGCACCGGAGATGGCATCACATACTTGTACGATAGGAGCCAGCAGACTGGTCATTTCTGTTTCGTCATGGTGAGCACCGATAGCGTTGCAGATATCCGGTTTTTCTTTGTATTTCTCGGCAAGTTTCATACCCAGCAATGCGTGTGGCAATTCTGGTTCTTCATCAGGCACTTTACCAATATCATGCAGCAAACCTGCACGTTTTGCTTTCTTCGGGTTCAGTCCCAGTTCTGATGCCATCACAGCACAAAGATTGGCTGTTTCGCGTGCATGCTGCAACAAGTTCTGACCGTATGAAGAACGATATTTCATCTTACCGATGATACGGATCAATTCAGGATGCAGACCGTGGATACCCAAGTCGATGGTCGTACGTTTACCCGTTTCGATAATTTCTTCTTCCACCTGTTTGCGTACTTTAGCTACCACCTCTTCGATACGGGCCGGATGGATACGTCCGTCAGTCACAAGCTGATGCAGGGCCAAACGGGCAATTTCACGGCGAACCGGGTCGAAGGCAGAAAGAACGATTGCTTCCGGAGTATCGTCTACAACGATTTCAACACCGGTAGCAGCTTCCAGAGCACGGATATTACGTCCTTCACGTCCGATAATACGTCCCTTGATTTCATCCGATTCGATATGGAATACTGTAACAGAGTTTTCAATGGCAGTTTCCGTAGCCACCCGTTGGATAGACTGGATAACGATACGTTTGGCTTCTTTGCTGGCAGTTAATTTAGCATCATCCATAATGTCGTTGATGAATGATTGTGCCTGCGTTTTAGCTTCTTCTTTCAGTGATTCTACCAGGCGTTCTTTGGCCTCTTCGGCAGACAATCCGGAGATTGCTTCCAGTTTATCGATTTCCTGCTGTTGCAGTTTATCGAGTTCTTCTTTTTTCTTGTCAACAATCACAAGTTGCGCTTCCAGATTCTCTTTTACCGCTTCGGCTTCCATCTTTTTACGTTGGATTTCTTCCTGACGCTGGCTAAGTACCATTTCACGTTGCTTCAACTTGTTTTCCGCTTGCTGAATCTTCTGATTCCGCAATGCTACCTCCTTTTCAAGGTCTGCTTTTTTATTCAGGAATTTCTCCTTCACTTCCAGCAGCTTGTTTTTCTTAATTACTTCCGCTTCCGTCTCCGCTTCTTTCAGGACATTATCGTATTTGGATTTCAGTACATACCGGAATAGTATATATGAAAGGACTCCTCCTACGATGAAGCAAGCAATTGCTGTTGCTATTATTGCTATCATTCTACATTTAATTTAAGTATATAAATAAAAACGCACCGCCAAATATCAAAGCAATTATTTTTGCTTGGATATTGTGCAGTGCGTGGTTGTTTTATCTCTTATCAGCGAATAGCCAGTCGGGATTTATTCTTCCTTAAAATAATCCTCCAGCAATTCTGTCAGTTCTTTTACCTTCTCCACATAGGGGCTGGTATCATTACGTTGCATCAATTGCAGTCTCTCTAACGAGAACTGATAGGCTACCATGGCAATAATTTTTTCGGGTTCCAGATTTTTATAGACTTCCCGATACTTATTAAGCCTGATATTTACCTGCTTGGCGGCTTCCCGTACCATTTGTTCTTCCTCGCGGTTGATGGTTAACGGGTAGTTTGAGTCTGCTATCTGCAGGTTTATCTTTATTTTATCGTTCATACATCTTCTTCTTATTCATTCAACAAAGCGATGCATTTATCGACTTCACGCACTAATTTTGACAATCGCAGCTTCGTCTCTTTTACGTCGCTGCCGTTAAGGCTGATTGCCGTAGCTGTTTTTAGGTTTGTATAGCTGACTTCCAATTCATCGTATTGAGCTTGTACCTTCTCGTTTTTCAGCTTTTCATTTTCGAGAAGCTTCTTCAACTCGGCATTTTCACGCTTAAGTTCATCGTGCAAATAAATCAAATGCCGTAGTTGCGTTTCAAAGGAATTCAATAACTTTTTTTCTTCTTCTGTCATCACTACACCAAAATTGTACACAAAAATACGATTAACTCTGATATTACAAAAACTTTTCGGGAGAAAATGTTCTTTTTAGCCTAAATTAGCTATGAACGGAGGGGAAAGTAGAGTATTGCATAGGAAGCAAATACAGCCTGCTTATAATATTATGGTATATTTTAAATTAATGCGAATTAGTAATTGAAAATGAATTGTCATTCATTTTTGTACGATTCTGAATCATTACAAAATCGATTAAATTTTTCTACTGGGTATTTATTTTCAATCTTTCTATTTCTTCTTTCACCTTTTCTCTGTCTCTTCGATGAATAAGGAGTTTGCGGGTGAAGAGTAACAATTTCACCATCTCTTCACCTGTAGCGAGTAGTTTCAAAAATAGTTTCAAGGCTTGAAACAATCTGTTTCACACCGAGAAACACTTCGTTTCGCTACTTAAAAGAGTGTAGTTCGTTTTAATCTTTTATAAATCAGCGATTAAAAGTGTTTTTATAAAGATGCAAGTAACGATATAGTAGTGGAAGTCCAGCTACACATTGCATTGCTCTGCATAATTTCAAATATCTCTCTACGACAAAGATAGTCAATGTTGTTAATAGTTACAAGTTAATCAAAACTTATTTTAGTTTGTAATTGGTTGTTTAATGCTTCAAGAATAAGCCTTATAGCGATAAATTAACAACTAATAATGTCTAAATACTTATTCTCATCTCTTCCCAAAAGTATATAGTAATTACGTAAATACCACATAAGGATTCATGCAAGTTATTTTCCAAAGTTTATCATCTTCGTCATAATCAAAGTAAATTCCATTAATATTACTGACTTTAGAAAAGTCAATATCTGATTCACCTATTTCATTTATAACACTAAAATTCGGACTAACTAAATATTGCTTATCATTAATTATTCTTGCCATTAACCTTTTTGTTCTTTTATGTACTTTTCCATATCTGAAGTTAGGAACTTTTTTAATTTTTATAAATTTTCTCTTCGAAAATCTTACTAATAAATCGATCCATAATGCTGCATTTTCTGATACTTGGTTTTTATAGTAATCAGCATGGTCTATTAAATCTTGTTTATATGTTCTAATGCTTTTTTCCCAAAGATCATCATCATATAAGTTGGCAATTTCATAGGCAGAAATCCTTGAGCGAATTCCTGCTTGATAGATTTTAACTGATTTTATGTTAGGTAATCCTAATTCTACAAGAATAGCCAATTCTTCGATAGTATCCGCTTCTTCAATTAAATTCTGTTTCTTCATTTTCTTTGAAATACCATTGAGAACCCAAGGCATATTGAAAGAATAATGTTGAGTTACTATATTAACTGCATTTTCATGTTGAACGATATCTGACATGGATATTCCACTTAACCACTTTTTTCGTATCTCTTTTATATCAACACTATCTTCAAATTTTTCTTTATATATATTCACATCTCTAATGACGTCTTCTATATTTTCAAGAAGTGAAATGCGTTCTTCTAATGTTTTATCACTTACTATATAGCTTTGAACAATACTAATAATCTCGCTAAGCTTCTCATCTATTTGCAAATCTGAATTGATTGGAATACCAGAAGATACAATACTTTCCCAAATACTTTTTTCTATCCCTACCTTTTTTGTTATACCTTTAATTCTAGCCTTTATAAAATCGAGAACTTCATCGCCAGTAATATCTTCATAATATTGAGCTTGTATATAGGCTAAGGATTTAGTAAAATAACTATCAATCCATTCCAATGTGTTTCCTTCAAAATTATTCGAATTATGCAATGATAATAATCCGTCATCAATCAAATCAAGAAGATCATTAACTTCATCTAAAGACTCATCAATTTCATTAATACGATTTTCAGCAAGTAAATTAATTAAGTTATCAAATGCTATTCCGTTAAGTTGAGCCACTGTTTTAAGTGTCCTTATTAGTTCCAAACAACCACTCTCTGCTCTATCTATATTACTCTTATTAAGATATGCAGAAATCATTTTTCTTTCCCAATTTATTTTATTCTCGTCTTTTTTGGTTATATCATGAGCAACTAAAATTTTGCCTTCATGATCTACAAAAGCACGCCCCGCTCTACCAGCAATATTCCAAAAATCTCTTTTCGTAATAGGATTACCTGATTGATACAAAGTTGAGAAAATTACAGTAGAAACTCCAAGATTAACTCCTTGTCCTAATGTTGAAGTCGCTATAATAACTCTTGGCTTCTCACTTCTCATTAATCTTTCTAAGGGAATTCGCACATCTGAGATCAAATCTGCATTATGACAGAAAATTCCTTGTTTAGCAAACTTAACCCATTCCGTATCTTCACCATAAGATTCTATGCAAGCCAGTTTAAAGGCTCTCCAATTGGCCTTGTTTCTAAATCTAAACTTCTGTTCTTCAGGCTGAATACATTTTTCATACTCTCTTGCAATGGCAAAAACAGATTTCTTGATTCCAACGAATATTAAAACAGGACCAAACTTCCTTAGTTTATATGCAGTAGAAGCTATGGCTTGGTTCTTATTTTCAGGAAAGTAATGCATTATCCTTTCTTTAGGCTTCTTAGGCAACTTTTGTCGCATAATAAAATTAGGATTAAATGAATTTCTTTCTGCATCAGTGCTTTTCCAATTTAAATTCACAGAAACTCCATTCCATTCCATTATTCCGATTCTTTCATCAGAAGGTCGCCAATTCTCTTTGTAAACATTATCAGTAGAATCCGTTAGCCATTCAGATAGATCTTCTGCATTGGGTAAAACGGCAGATAATAACAAGAATCTTCCACCATTAGCTTTTACATGATACTTTAATTCCTCATAAAACATTTCATTAACTATGAGTCTTTTATCAGTTCCCAATAAATGTCCTTCATCTATAATTACAAGTTTGATACATGATAAAATATCCTCATTGCTTCTAAAGAGTGCTTTGGCCTTTTCTGGTGTTGCTACAATTACGGATGATTCGTCTATAATTCTTTCATCAAGCTTACTAAATAAACTTCCACCATATAGATGTGAGACTGAAACATCAAGATTGCTAAAAATCTCATCAAACGAATTTTCTATTTCGTAAGCTAGTGATCTATAAGGGGCTATAAAAAGAATTTTCGCTTTAGGTTCATTTAATAGACAGTTTAAAATCGCAATTTCACCAATTCTTGTTTTTCCACTACTTGTAGGAATGCTAACAATACTCCCCTGCTTATTATTCAAAACCTTTGGTAAAGAGTTTCTTTGAGTAAGAAACAATTCTGTTATACTGCCATTTTTATAAACTAATGATTGTATATACTTTAACGGAAGTTTATCTTCCGTATTAAAATAATTTCCTAATACATACCATAATGAGGATTCTTTAAATCCATCTATAATGAGAAGTAATAATCGAATAACCCACCAAACATCAGGTTCACCTCTCATTGCGGCTACTTCTTGAAGATTTACAAGATCCTTTTTTGCAATTTCTAAAAAATCTTTGTTTCCTGTCTGATAAAATTGCACATAATAATTTAATGATTTTGCTATAATTATCTCATAAATTTTTGTAGCATTATCTTCTTCAAAATGTTCAGCCAGATATTCATCCCCATAACTGGAGTTTGTAATAAGTTTATCGATTTCACTTAATAACTGATCAAATTTTCTATTAAGAAATAGAGATACTAAACTTGAAATCATTGTATCACTCTCAAGTTTGCCTATAAGTATAAATGCCTTAGAGTATTGAAAACAAACGTAATAAGAAAGAGCGGAGATTAGACAAAATAGTTTCTTATTTTTTGTCTGAATATGAATAGAACCGTGTATATACTCAAGTATTAAAGCTCCTTTTTCTAGAGAATGAGATGCTTTTAGATAATTATGTTCACTAAAATAATTACATCCAATATTTAGATATTTGAAAGCTAAGATATTTAGCTGCTCATCTTTAATTGTATATCGAGGAAAATTTTCTTTAGATTCTTCCGTATTATATAGGATATATCTAGCGTTAGCTTGAGCTATTAAGTTTTGCAAAGTAGAATCTGATTCTAATTCTTGGTAGCTTTTTTCAACATGCTCTATATTCATAATAAATCAGGGTTAGATATTAGTTCTTCTGCTTTTTCAAATATGGATTTAATAAACTCTTCTGGCTGACCAATTCCAATAGAAATGAAAACCAAATTTGAATTATCACTATTCAAATGTTTTTCAACTGTTTCTGAAGTCTTGGTATTACTTAGTAACAAACCAACATAAATAAGGTCGCCTCTATCTTTTATATCTTGCACTATATAATCATCCAGCTTTCGAGCAAGTAATTCATCTGATTTTGCTATTTCTTCTACTAAGAAAGTGTACGATAAAGGCAAAGTATCTTTGTTTAAAGATTTGGTAATATCTTCAACTACATTCTTTTGAGGAGTAGTGCGAAATTTCGATTCTCCCAAATAAATTTTGATTTTCTCATTACCATTTTCTTCAAATAAATCAACCATCAAAGTGTCATCTCCTTTAATGGCTTGATCAACATTTGGATTATATTTCAATTTATATACCTTGATAAATTCTTTTTTTTGTGATGCTTGAATATAATCAGTAAGTAATATTTCCGTAGCATTACCTTTTTTCACCTTATCCGTAATAGGTAATTTTCTATGCTGCTCTGCATATTTAGCAAAGCCTAAACTTTTATATTTTTCTTTTAACCTAGATATTCTAAACTGAGTATAATGGTGATTAATTATTTTTTTTGCCATCCATTCTATTAACTCATCATCTACAGCTGTAATTTCAGTAAGTTCCCTGTGGCATTTCATATAGGAATCTGGCAAATCATTTGCAGCAAGCCATTTCCCATAAGGATGTGAATTATCTGGATGCTTCCCAATTAACAGTTCTTGTTTCGTCATAATTTTTAGTTTAAAACAAAGGAAAAATCATTTTACTGCTTTAAAACTGGCAGAAACAGTATTGTAGTAGCGCAATCCAGCTACATATTCTGTTGCTCTGTACAATTTCAAGTATTACTCTAACACAAATGTAATTAATGTTTTTGACGGTTACAAGTTAATCTGAATTTATTAGAAGGCTTGGTATTAATTGGAGGGTACTAAAAAACTTTTTATAGAAAATTACCCCTCTACTGATAGTTCTGAGAAGAATAAAATCTGATTTTTGGGGTGCCCTTCATTATATTGTTTACCTATAAATATCTTTTTGAAAAGAATGGTAACTACTGCTATTTTTCTTTCTACCTTAAAGGAAGAAAAAAAGCATTCTGTAAATCGACATTGATACTAAGTAAGTTACAAAGAAAATATGGGGCTGGCGGTTACCGTCAGCCCTATTTTTTCATGCCCAATTTTGAAAACTTTGCAACCGAAGAAAGAAAAATAACCCATTGGAACAAAGGAATATTTTATGGAAGAGAACAGAAATGATATTGAGATACTCAAAGCAATGATAAAGGAAAACTTTGAGGAACAACGAAAACTGATTGCCAAGCTGGAAACGGCTCTGGAAGCAGTAACCAGTTTCAACGGCAAGCAAATGCTGGACAGCCGGGATATGCGCCTGATGCTGAAAGTATGCGACCGGACACTGATCCGCTGGCGTAATTCCGGCAAACTCCCATTTTTCAAACTCAGCGGCAAGATTTACTTCTGGGCTTCTGACGTATATAAATTCCTGAGAGAAGAATGTCTAAACGAAGATTTCATATCCGATTCTATTAACTCATAAATAAAAATTCACATGGAAAATCAAGCTAAAGTAATCGTCATAGAACGAAACAAATTCGCATCACTTGTCAAATCACACCGCAAATGTCTTCAGATGCTGAACATCCTGACCTACATCTACACAGTTAAGGAAGTAAGCCTGACCCTGACCTTGCAGGAAATCTGTGAAGTCCTGCACATGACTCCCGAGGAAGTGGAGATACAGCGACAGAAAGGATATATCCGCTTCACGACACAGAAAGGGATGACCGTCTATGAAATCACGGACCTGCTCCGATTGGAGAATATGCTGGAGATGGGGAGTGTCTATCGTAAGATCGACAAAAAAGTAATGAATCTCGAACCTCTAAATAATGAATAAACAATGAAAGAAGAAGAGCAAGACAAGAAACAGCGGAAGCGTCTGGTACACGCTTCTCTGTTTAGTGGATTCGGCGCCCCAGACCTGGCTGCCGAATGAATGGGATGGCAGAATGCCTTCCATTGTGAGATAGACGATTTTTGTAATACCATTTTAAATTACTGGTTTAAAGATGCAAAAAGTTATACAGATGTCGCAACGACAGATTTCAGAGAATGGAGAGGAAAAATCAATGTCCTTACAGGAGGTTTTCCTTGTCAACCATTCTCTGTCGCAGGCCAAAGAAAAGGAGCGGATGATAACCGTTACCTCTGGCCTCATATGCTCAGGGCCATACATGAGATCAGGCCCGATTGGGTCATTGGTGAGAACGTTGCTGGCATCCTCACGATGGTACAGCCCGGCCAGGAGACTGAAGTGGGAAGTCAGTCCACTCTATTCGGAGAGAGTGAGCCTGTATTTAAAAGACGGCAGCAATATGTTGTTGAAACCATTTGCCGTGATCTTGAACGTGAAGGATATTCCGTCCAGCCGGTACTTATACCGGCTTGTGCCGTCGGAGCTCCCCACCGCCGGGACCGGGTATGGTTTATTGCCCACCGTGACAGCCCAGGATTACAAGCGCAGGGGACCGAACAGCCGCCAGCAGGGATTGCCGGAGATGATCCATGAAATACTCCTTCCCACTCCATTGGCTACGGAGATACACCATCCGGAAAGGGTTCACAAATGGAAACAGGCCCATGCTCCATCCCTGCACAGCCAGCTCAAAGGGGAGAAGAAACCCAACGGATTGAGCGACTTTCTGGACTTTTACGGGATGCTGCTGCCCACCCCGGTAGCCAGCGATGCCGGTGTGGGTGCGGTAATGGGGAAAAACGACAAGATCATAGTGACACCGAAAGGAAAGGTGAGAAAGATCAATCAGAAAGGCCATGTCTGGAGTGTAGGGCTTGGGAGGATGGCGGAGCTTCTGCCCACTCCGACAGCGAGGGACTGGAAGGGCGCGGCAAGCCCGGAAAGTCTGGAGAAGAGAGGCCGGATACCGGAAAAGAACAGCCTGCCCGATTTCTTCGCCCGGACTGGAAAGAGTTTCCAGCTGAATCCCCTGTTTGTAGCCGAGATGATGGGCTTCCCCCCCGACTGGACGGTATCTCCTTTTCTCGGTGAAGACAGGCATCCATTAAAGGATACGGGAACGCTATCGTCCCCCAGGTAGTCTACGAGATATTTAAAGCAATAGAAGAAACCTATAAATTAAACAGTCATGAATAAAGTATCGATATTTGAACATCCCGAGTTCGGACGCATCCGGACACTGGAAATTGACGGGAAAATATGGTTCTGCGCCTCGGATGTTGCCGCCGCACTTGGCTACTCCAATCCGAGAGATGCCGTCGTAAGACATTGTAAACCAATGGGTGTCGTGGTTTACGACACCCCTACACGCAGTGCCGTCCAGAAAATCAAGTACATCAGCGAAGGAAACGTATACCGGCTGATTGCCGGTAGCAAGCTGCCTTCCGCTGAGAAATTCGAAAGCTGGATATTTGATGAACTGGTTCCCGAAACACTAAAGAACGGTGGCTATCTTCTTAAGAAGAATGGCGAAACGGATAATGAACTGCTTGCGCGTGCCATATTGCTCGCACAGAACCGTATAAAAGAGCGAGACAGCCGTATTTCAGCATTGGAGAAGGAGAACAACTATGCTATCCTGAAACTCAAGCTACAGGCCCCAAAAGTTCAGTATTACGACAAAGTCCTGCAATCCCAAAGCACCTACACGACCACACAGATAGCGAAAGAATTGGGAATGACTGCCGGAATGTTGAACAAGCGGCTCCGATGGGCAGGCATCCAGTTCCGTCAATCCGGTCAGTGGCTACTCAAAGCTCCTTACCAGAATCAAGGCTATACGGCAACCCGGACCCATGTATGGGAAAGCCGCACAGGAGAAACAGGCACGGCCATGTTGACGGTCTGGACGGAAAAGGGCCGGTTATTCATACATTATCTTTTTGAGGCTTATCTGGTATAGCCGGAATATAAGACTGGGATAAATAAAAAAGCTACTGAAACAAAAATTCAGTAGCTTTTTTATTGCTTTCAATTGATACTATCTCAACCGTGGTCCCGTTTTCTTCTTTTCTTTCACAGGCACAATCTCTTGTCGGGGTGCTTCTTGCGGCCTTATCCTTTCACTTACAGTCTCACTCTGAAGAAGCCTGTTTAAATACCGGAGGTCCTTCAGCAATTTCTGTTTGCATTCTATCTCCAGGGAATGGGCCATATTCGACATCGGGCTGGTACTTTTCTTGACAAGCGGACCGTTCAGGAGATCATCTTCTATATACAGGGTATAACGCTTCAAAATCCCTTCAATATCCTTCGGCGTTTCAGCGGCATCAATCGCCTCCTGAATGGCCTTATAATTCTTATCCATATAACAGGCCTTATATAAGTCATCGGCATGCCAGTCAAAGAAATGAAGATAGTTTTTTCCCAGTTGCTGGTTATACTCTTTTATATCGCTTTCCACAACCCCTTTCTTCTTGTCAAGATATTGCTGCAATTGTTCGATCCTTAAATCACTTTTATCCATTGTTGTCCGATTTATAGTTCCATGTCCGTTTCAGTTTTGCTCTGAAAGGATATATCCAGTTCTCTTTCCTGATGGAAATTATCCGCTATCACGAATTTAATCTCCGCATTCTTGCTGCTTCGGTTATGATAGAAGAGCGTGAATACCTGGCGGCAGGGATCGCTGTCATCCAACTCCGCTATCGAATCCAACGGTTGCATCTCCCGGTTCACCAGATAGACCTTCTTCTTGTCGTACACCTCGCCGCTGCCCTCCATCTGTATATAACCGATTTGATAGCCGGCTTCCTCATAGTTTCCGCTACGATTGAGTGTCAGACGAATCTCCACGGTTTCATCCGGGGAAATGGTCTTCTGGAGATACCAGGACGTTAGCGAGAAATCATAAGCCTGCTGTACTTCCAATTTATCATCACAGCCACCCAGCAGGCAAAGCAATGTGAGCATGATACCACTTATTATTAATTTCATCTTCATGATTTTACGTATTACTAAATGAATAATTTACTTGATTGAGTCCGTTGTCGGCTAACGCCTGATGCCCGTTTTTATCTTTCTTTCAGGCGGCTCTTCTCTCTTCTTTTCTGTTTTATTAGCCGTCTGTTGCAAATTCTCTTCGGGAGGCGTTTGCGCAAGGATATTCGCGAATTCCCGGTAATCCCTAACCAACTGCTGCATACACTCCAACTTCAGGAAATAGGCAACATTCGTTGTCCGGCTGGAACTGTTACAATCCACCTGACCGTTCAACAGTTTGCTCTCACAGTAAGCAATGTTGTCCTCAACAATATTCCGAACCGTATCCATGTCCTTTGCCCCGTCCACCGCCTGCCGGAGTATCTTATAACACCCGGACATAAAATGAGACTTATACAGGCTCTCCGCATTCCATTCGAAAAAGTGCAGGAAATTCCCATTCATCTTCTTGCTTTGTTCACGTATGTCCCGGTCTTCCCGGTTTATTTTCATATCCAGCCAATGAAGCATCTCATCCACGTTCCAATTGCCTTGTTCCATACTATTGCCGCTAATTAAAAATGTACTTGACACCGACAACTACCGCCGTGTGGAAATTCCCCACGGATGATCCGAAGAATATCCTCTGGCGGACATTGAAAAGAAAAACCAGCCTGTCGGAAAGGAACGCCTCCATCTCGAAAGCCGGGGCAAAACCATAAATGAAGCATCCGTCATTCTTTAAAGTCGCCCCGTCATAGAGCAGCTTGCAGTTCCAGTTGGTCGTCTCATAACCCGCCAGAGCGGAAAGACCGGCAGAGAAGAACACGTTCCTGCCACGGTCCGAGAAGAACGGCACGAAATAGCCTACCTCTCCGGTAAACTGCGCTTTGGGAATCGCAATGTCCTTGTAGGAATAGTGCTTCTTCACATAATCCGCCCCGAACAGCCAGCGGGAATGGTTCCGGTTATACCGGCTCAGAGCCACTCCGAGCTGAAAGTTACCACGCAGATGCTTCACATTCGAACCGAAGTCGTCCACACCGCCTAACATGAGCTGGATACCTTTCTGTCCCGGCAGGTAACGCTGGGCAAAGCATTCGCCTGCCGCAAAGGGCAGACAAATGCATAACATAATAAATAAAACTCTTTTCATGATTACTCACCGATTAATTCATTCACAATACGCGCATCCACCAGATCACTGTTCTCCATATAGAACCGCTGGTGACGGCCTCCCCCTTTCTCGTAAATTTCCACTTCCAGCAACTTGTCGTCAGGAATGACAATCTTCGGGAAGGCATACACGATACGTCCCGTGCTCTTTCCCACGATGCGTGTCAGGGCATTGAGCGTGCGTACCGGTTCAATATAAGTTTCCTGCCGGGCCGTCCTTTTGGCTATCTTCTTATCCACTATCTTAAACCGCACGAAATCCACATCGAAAGGCACATTGGAATTGTTCGTCAGGGAAACATGGAAGAATATCAGGTCCTTATGCACATAAATGCCCTTCAAAAGAGCCTGCATCCCGAACTGCCTGCACCCGATATGCTTCACGTCCCTGCGGTCCAGCCGGTGGATGGTGTACATCACGCTGGCAATGACCGTCGGATCTTCCTCGCCCAGTTCCGTGACACGGATGGAACTGCCTCCCTTCTTTTCTCCCTCGTCCGGGTTCATCCACTGGTCCATATTGATATTCAGCGTGGAAGGCTCCTCCTTATAAACCACATTGAAAGAAAAGAAAGAACCGTCTCCCGTAATCACGGAGAAGTTCGTCTCGCCCGGAAACTCCTTCACCGCCGCCTTGACACGCACCACATTCTCGACCCCGTCAGCTTTACCTGCGATGATATTGTTACTTCCCAGGTCCACGTAACGAACTTCAGTGGGAAAGAGGATATGCACCGTCTTTCCGAAAGTGACCTCTATCTTATAAGGAGTGATATGCTGGCCCGCCGTCAGAATCCTGACGGGATTTGCCGGTCTTTCTTCCTGTGCGAAACCGGATACCGAGGCCAGTACAGCCATCAATAATGCTATTACTATTTTCATTGTCTTATCTTTTTTATTAAAGTGAATAATCCGTTATTGTTTCTTTGTGACCAGCAGCACCTTATATCCGGCTTTCAGCGTCACCTTGACCGCACGGACCCGCCCGGCAATCAACCGCGTGCCGCCCTGCATGACTCCGCGCGTCAGGTCCATGACCACCTGCTGTCCGGCAGAACGTGCGAATGATACGCTGTTTCCCATGCTCTCGCTGACCGTCCCAGCCGCATCCTTTGCCGCATTGCGGGTTTCCGATCCGGGAACGAAAATCCCTTTTTGCCCGTCTATATCGTAAGTCGCCAACTGCACGGGGATGATATTTCCGGCATACTCGATGCTGCTGATCAGGATATCCAGACGCTCTCCCTGTATGACCGCCGCACCCGTTACCAGACTGTTCTCCGGAACGGTAATACTTCCTGCCTGCAGAGGTTGCAGCAACCGGAGTCTTACCCTGCCTCCCTGCTCAATGGTCTGGTTCTCCGAAATGCAGGCGGCGATGGTATTCGTCCCCATTTGGTAGCTGCTCCCGACAGCAGTATTAAAACCGTAATTCCTCTCGACAGTGAGCGAAGCGATAAAAGCGGAATCCGTAACAGGTCGTGAAAGGCCGGAAGTCGTCTGATACTCCGCCCGCTGAACCGGAACAACTTCCGTGGGTTCTTCTCCGACAGCTTTCTCCCGAACCGTATCCTTGTCAGGGTTCAGATACTTTGCCGCCATCCTGTAGGAACGCTCCATCAGTTCTTCACGGGTAGCCGCCTTGCTCTTTTCCTTTTCCGCCTCTTCCAGTTTTTTATTCAGTTCGTCCACTTTTCTTTCCAGATCGCCGCTTGCCGTCTCTTTGGGAGTTTCATAGAAATCATCCAACTGCCCGGAGATTTGCTCGTAGGTATTAACAGACTGTTGCAACCGGTCTCCGTCCTTTTCTTTTTCACCGGTATCGGATGATTTTCCATTATTCATCAATGTCCCGACAAGCTGCTCCAGCGACTTCATCCGGCTTTCTTCCTCCACTTCCGCCTGCTGCTTCTCATAGGCGGCGGTCTTCTTATCAACCAGTTTGGCCGTGGTAGGCTCCGGCACGTTCACATTGAATCCTGAATTTCCGGGAGCTTCCGTCCCGTTTTCCTTGCCGGTGGGGGCAAATATTCAGTACATGACTCCCAGGAAGACCAGCACAAAGGCCGGAATCACAATGAACTTCCTTCTTTTTTCCATCTCTTCCGGTGTGAGCACCTTCTTCTCTTTTTCCGGTTCTTCCTTCAAGGCTCTGACGTTTTCCGGCTGTACCGCCGTTTCTTCTGCCGCTTCGGGCTTTTCCAAATCTTTATCTTCCATTACTCGTGGGTTTTAGGGTGATACATTATACTGTCTTTATCCGCCCGGTGGATGGAGTCCGCCGGATGGACAAACGGCAACTCCTTTTGTGTGCCGTGGGAGAGAAAACGCCCGAAAGCGCGTGTTACGGTGATAGCACATAGAACGGTACTGATAGCCAGCATGCCCACAAGCACTCCCTTACGCTCTTTTTCGGACAGCTCCTCGCAAACGTTCTTTAGCTTTTCGCTGATCTCTGTCTTTATCTTCCTGCTTTTCATTACCTTATTATATTAGCGTTCAACGGTCCTTATATCCCTGTTTTCCAAAATCTCAAAGCGTTCCGCCATGAAGCCTTGCGGATTATTATCCGACCTGACCGTACTCTGCAGGAAGCAACGGGTGACCAGGGAACGCTCGGTGATATTGCTGTTTCGGATAATCATCTGCCGGGCAAAGGTGGTGATCCGGTACGGATAGTTATCGAAATCACACTGCATGCTGTCCACCAGGACAGTCTGGTTGATATTGCCGCTGATCAGACGGTTATAATAGCCTTTCTCGTTCCAATCCCGGTAATAACTATAAAGACTCTTGTCCGCCAGATACATGGCCCGGTTGATATTGGATTCGATAGCGGCCTTATCGGGAGCCAGCGTAAAGAACAGTTCATGCATGCGGCGCACATGCTCGCGGGCCTCCACCGGACGGTTCAATGCCGCATCCTGGGATAACGCCACTATGAGTGACTTGCCCTGATCCAATACATATACCTTCTCCCGTTGCTGGTTGGCAAAGAGATAGGACCTTCAAATGGCATACGTAGTCAGCGAGGCGCAAATGCCCAGAAAGACCAACGTGAACAGACGGATCTGCCTGAACGAGGATTCGATGTTTTTTAAACTTTTAAATTCCATAATTTTATGTTTTTTCAATTTCTACTTTTTCAATAATACGGCACCGACGTTTCCCGTTGAAGCACCCGCCGCAGCACCGGCTACATTGGTCACCTTGGATGCCGTATTGTTGACATTCCGGTTATAGGAACTCATACCTCCCGCCTGGACAATCCAGTTCGAAACAGTCGGCACACAAAAATATCCGATAATGCCGATGACCATGAATATCAGATAGATGGCCGAGGAACCGTCTACGTCGATGATACTCATCGGATCGGCCATCAGGTTCATCTCTTCCTGCAGGATGAGCGTCTGTATCTTGGCAAGCATCGCCCCGAATAGGTCTGATACCGGCAGCCAGAGATAGACACTGATATAGCGTGCCAGCCATTGGATGAGCGTGTTCTGCAGCCCGTCAAAAACACTCAGGGCAAAGGCTATCGGCCCCAAAATGCTCAAGACTATCAAAAAGAAGGTACGGATCGTGTCGATGACCAGCGAGGCAGACTGGAAGAGAATCTCCAGCAATTTGCGCATGACCATCTGGACAATACCTTGCAGGGAGAAGGCATACGAAACCTCATACATGGTCTGCAAGGCCGTATGTTCCTCCTCACTCCAGCCCATGTTATCCAGTTCCGCATCCAGCTCCTCATTGTAAGCAAAGACACGTCCGGTCATCATCGTCTTAGCCATCATGTCCGCACGGAGCTTGTCCTTCTCCTGCTGGTACTTCTGCAAGTCGAAGGTCTGGTCACGGAGCAGCATTCCGGTTCCCTGAACGATGGGGCTAAAGATACCGTTGAGAGTTCCCAGCACCATCACGTCAAAGAAAAGGATACACATGCCCAGGACAAAAGGCCGTAACATCGAAAAGACATCGATGGGCTCCGCACGGGAGAGAGACTGCCAGACACGGTAAGCGATATAGAACAAAGCCCCTAATGCAGCGAGTGCCATCGCCATGTCCATCATCGGGTGGCAGAGTTTGGTCATCGTATCATAGAGATTCCGAAGAATCTGGTGCATATTTTCAAATGAAATGGATAATAATACCATAATTGATTCTTTTAAAATTGTAGACTACCAATAACGCTCATCCTTGCCGTACAGGTCGAATACCTGTTGCTGCTCGTTCTTCTCCTTGGCACGCAGGTAGGATACATGCAGGTTCTTGCGGGTGTAGTAGTTGGCCAATTCCTTGTAATGTGTCATTTCCCTGTATACCCGGTTCACCAGGTCGATGCGTTCCTTGTCGTTCATGGACATGCCGGTGGGGTTGATGATATTCTTCAGCTCTGCAATGCTGCGGCTGCTCTTCTTCATGATGGTGTTATAACCGGCAGCTATCGCATTCAGTTCCCGCTGGCTGAAATTCTTGTCGGTCAGCATCTTGCCGAAATTGTTTACATAAATTTCAGAAATGTCACTGAGCATCAGGACGGACTCTTTTACTTTCTCACTGCCGCTGATCAAGTCATTCACCTTACGCAGTTTATCATAATACTCACGCCCCTGTTCGAAAATCTTTGAGGTCTCTTTCCATGTGGAAAGTGCATTTTGAGCCGTTTCAGATGTTTCCACCATTTCATTGACACTGTTCACGATACCCTGGACGAGGTTGCCCGGATCGCTGACCACCCATTGTGCCTGCACGCTTGCCGGTACCATAAAGGGCGACAGGACAAACAACATGCTTAAAATTCTCTTTTTCATTGCTTCTTGATTTTAATCGTTTATTTTTTCTTTTTCTTCTCTTTAGCCAACACGCGGATCGCCTGCTCCATATTACCGCCCAGCTTCTCGGTCATTTGTGTGACTTCCAACTTTTCGGTTTCTTCTGTGGTATAGGTGAGATACTCCTCGACAGAGGTCTCTGTTGCATAGACAGCAGACTGGACACCACCCAGACCAATCCAAACTTCCTTATACTTCCTTGCCGGATCGTTAGCCTGATTGATAGACAGGATTTGTCCTTTTTCTTTGTCGGTCAGTCCGAGCAGGGACTGTACGGAGTCAAACTTGTTGATATACTTTCGCTGATCCAATAGAATCTTGCAATCGGCATTGTTGATGATGGTGTCCTTGATAATGGGACTTGACACGATATCATCCAACTCTTGAGTGACAACCACAGCCTCACCGAAGTACTTTCTAACCGTTTTGTGTAGGCTAAGCACCCAGCGCCTTATCATATTTCTATGGTAGGTTTCCAAATGCTCGCCCCCGAACCGGACTTA
>NZ_JAJKHN010000058.1:0-42364 GCF_020982715.1 Bacteroides sp. 1_1_30 | reverse complement strand
ACAAGCCCTGAAAGGGCGGAACTGTATACAATTATGCCCTTTCAGGGCGCAAATTCAGATTGTCGTTTTTACGTAGGACGTTGCCCTACGCTATATAATTAAGCCCTTTCAGGGCACTCTGCAAAATTATCATTTAGTGATTATGTACTATTTAAATATTAAACGATTAGAAAAAGTATCATGAAGAAGTTATTGCTGGCAGTTTTTAGTATAACCGCCACTTTCTCTCTGTATGCGCAACGGGAAGTTCCGCAGGAACGAATGGAGCAGATTTACGAGGAAGTAAAGACACCATACAAGTACGGGCTCGCAGTTGCCCCGGCAGACAATTATCATAAGATTGATTGTCCTACCGTTTTTCGCCAGGGAGACAAGTGGCTGATGACTTATGTGGTTTACAACGGCAAAGGTGGAACCGATGGTCGTGGTTACGAAACGTGGATAGCAGAAAGTGATAATTTGCTCGAATGGCGCACTTTGGGACGGGTTCTTTCTTATCGGGATGGAAAATGGGACTGCAATCAGCGTGGCGGATTTCCTGCATTGCCGGATATGGAATGGGGTGGAAGCTATGAGCTTCAGACTTATAAAGGTCGTCATTGGATGACTTATATCGGTGGTGAAGGAACGGGCTACGAAGCTGTAAAAGCCCCGCTTTATGTCGGACTGGCATGGACGAAAGGAGATATTTCCACGTCACATGAATGGGAATCTCTGAACAAACCGATTTTGAGCATCCATGATAAAGATGCCCAATGGTGGGAGAAACTGACTCAATATAAGAGTACCGTTTATTGGGATAAAGATAAAACACTGGGAGCTCCGTTTGTGATGTATTACAACGCGGGCGGGCGTCATCCGGAAACGGATTTAAAAGGCGAACGTGTCGGCATTGCGCTTTCTAAAGATATGAAGACATGGAAACGCTACTCCGGAAATCCGGTCTTCGCGCACGAAGCAGATGGAACCATTACAGGAGATGCGCATATCCAAAAGATGGGAGATGTGTATGTGATGTTTTATTTCTCTGCTTTTGAACCTTCGCGTAAATATAAAGCATTCAATACATTTGCCGCAAGTTATGATTTGGTGAACTGGACCGACTGGAAAGGGGCCGACCTGATTATCCCCTCCAAGAACTACGATGAACTGTTTGCTCATAAGAGCTATGTGGTGAAACATGACGGAGTGGTTTATCATTTCTATTGTGCGGTAAACAACGCAGAGCAACGTGGCATTGCCATTGCTACCAGTAAGCCGATGGGACGTTCAGCTGTCCGTTTCCCGAAACCGGAAATCAAGAACCGCCGGCAAATTATTGAATTAAATGAAGGCTGGAAAACTTGGAGAGTTGAGAATGGAAAGTTGAGAGTTGAGAGTGAAAAGACTGTGAATATACCTCATAACTGGGATGATTATTATGGGTATCGTCAATTGACTCATGGCAATCTTCACGGAACCGTTCTTTACAAAAAGGACTTCACCCTCAACAACTCTCAATTCTCAACTCTCAACTCTCAACTTAAAAAATATTTCCTTCGTTTTGAAGGAGTGGGTACATACGCCACCATTACAGTGAACGGAAAGGACTTCGGACGTCACCCCATAGGACGCACTACGTTGACTTTGGATGTCACAGATGAATTGAAACAGGGAGTAAATAGCCTGGAAGTGAAAGCCGAGCATCCTGAAATGATTGCCGATATGCCTTGGGTATGTGGGGGATGTTCGTCGGAATGGGGATTCAGTGAGGGTTCCCAGCCGTTAGGTATCTTCCGTCCTGTGGTATTGGAAGTAACGGATGAGATTCGCATAGAACCTTTCGGTGTACATATTTGGAATGACGAAAAGGCTGCTAACGTATCTGTAGAAACAGAGGTTAAGAATTATAGTAAAACAACAGAAACGGTAGAGTTAGTCAATAAACTAAGCAATGCCGATGGAAAACAAGTTTTCCGTTTGGTTGAGAAAGTTACTTTAGCTCCGGGAGAAATGAAAGTGATCCGCCAGCAGGCTCCTGTTGAGAATCCTGTCTTGTGGAATACGGAAAATCCATATCTCTATAAATTGGCTAGCATGATTAAGCGTGATACGAAAACAACGGATGAAATTTCGACACCCTTCGGTATTCGTACCATTAGCTGGCCGGTAAAACGAAACGATGGAGACGGACGTTTTTACCTGAATGGGAAGCCCGTGTTTATCAATGGAGTATGCGAGTATGAGCATCAGTTCGGACAAAGTCATGCGTTCAGCAATGAACAGGTCGCTGCAAGGGTAAAACAGATACGTGCAGCCGGTTTCAATGCGTTCCGCGATGCTCATCAGCCCCATCATCTCGATTATCAAAAATACTGGGATGAAGAGGGAATCTTGTTTTGGACACAATTTTCCGCCCATGTGTGGTATGACACTCCGGAGTTTCGTGAGAACTTTAAAAAGTTGCTTCGTCAATGGGTGAAAGAACGTCGTAATTCTCCGTCAGTGGTGATGTGGGGATTGCAGAATGAAAGCACTTTGCCTCGTGAGTTTGCACAGGAGTGTAGTGACCTTATCCGGGAGATGGACCCGACTGCCAAGACGATGCGTGTCATAACAACCTGCAATGGCGGTGAGGGTACAGACTGGAATGTGATTCAAAATTGGAGTGGGACGTATGGAGGAGATGTGACGAAATACGGTCGTGAGCTTTCTCAAGCGAACCAATTATTGAACGGGGAATATGGAGCGTGGAGAAGCATCGACCTGCATACGGAACCGGGAGATTTCCAGGTGAACGGAGTGTGGAGTGAAGACCGTATGTGTCAGCTGATGGAAACTAAAATCCGTTTGGCAGAACAGGCTAAAGATAGTGTTTGCGGACAATTCCAGTGGATATATAGCAGTCATGACAATCCCGGACGTCGCCAGCCGGATGAAGCGTATCGCAAGATAGATAAAGTAGGTCCGTTCAATTATAAAGGATTGGTTACTCCGTGGGAAGAACCGTTGGACGTATATTATATGTATCGCGCTAACTATGTTCCGGCTGCAAAAGACCCGATGGTTTACCTGGTATCACATACATGGGCCAACCGCTTTGAAAAAGGACGTCGCCGTGCCACTATCGAGGCTTATAGCAATTGTGATTCTGTATTGCTATACAACGATCTGACAAATGAAAAGGCAACCTTCCTCGGACGTAAAAAGAACAACGGAACAGGCACTCATTTTATGTGGGAAAACCGGGATATTCGTTATAACGTGCTTCGTGCAGTAGGCTATTACAAAGGTAAACCGGTGGCAGAAGACCTGATCCTATTGAATGGCTTGGAGCAAGCCCCTAACTTCGAACTTCTTTATCAGGATGATAAAAAGATATTGAAAGGAGAGGCAGGATATAATTATCTGTATCGTCTCAACTGTGGAGGGGATGATTATACAGATAGCTTCGGACAGTTATGGTTGCAGGACAATACGAATTATTCCCGTTCATGGGCGGAGAATTTCAAGGATCTGAATCCTTATCTTGCCAGTCAACGTACCACCAATGATCCGATTCGTGGCACCCGCGACTGGACGTTATTCCAACATTTCCGCTTCGGACGTCATCAGCTGGAATATCGTTTCCCTGTGGCAGACGGAACATATCGTATTGAACTGTATTTCACAGAGCCGTGGCATGGTACGGGCGGAAGCGCTTCTACCGACTGTGAAGGACTGCGTATATTCGATGTTGCCGTAAATGATTCTGTTGTATTAGACGACTTGGATATTTGGGCTGAAAGCGGTCACGACGGAGTTTGTAGGAAGATAGTATATGCCACAGTGAAAGGTGGAATGTTGAAAATTCATTTCCCGGAAGTGAAAGCAGGACAAGCCTTGATTTCGGGCATTGCTATTGCCAGCACAGATCAGGAACTGAAACCGACGGTATTCCCTGCGTCCGGCTGGAGTTGGGAAAAGGCGGATAAAGAAGTGATGGAAAAGACTCCGAAAGAGCTACTTCCAGAAGACAAGAATGCTCGTGTCAGTATATCATACGAAGCGGAAACCGCTGTACTGAAAGGCAAATTCCAAAAGAAAGAACATCGCAAACAGATGGGAGTGTTTTTTGGTAAAGGAAAAGGCAACAGCATTGAATGGAATGTTTCTACCGGATTGGCGCAAGTGTACGCCCTTCGCTTTAAATATATGAACACTACCGGAAAGCCAATACCTGTCTTGATGAAATTCATTGATTCAAAAGGAGTAGTATTGAAAGAGGACGTATTGAACTTCCCGGAGACACCGGATAAATGGAAGATGATGAGCACTACTACGGGAACCTTTATCAATGCCGGACATTACAAAGTATTACTTTCGGCAGAAAATATGGACGGAATTGCTTTTGACGCATTGGATATTCAATAAATCTTTCTATCAATTGATTTCAATAGAAACGGGATACGGAGAAGGTAAACTTTCCGCATCCCGTTTCTTTATATTCGGATCATTTTCTTAGAAATAGAATAAAGATGTTATTTTTTTATGATTCAATGTTCCGATTTTAATTATTTAAAAGATAGGAATTAAATAATCTCTATCTTTGAGGATAAACAAAAAGAACACTAATGGAAAGTGATATATCAAAGTATGATTTGCCGGTTGATTATATTGTAGGAGAGGGGTTCGCAAAAGATTTACTGAAGAGCTATAAGAATTTTCCATGTAAGATTGAATCCGGCTTATTTATTCTTTGTATAAAAGGCACTATGCAGGTAACGATCAATAGCAATGCCCATCATATCAGTGAAAATGATTTAATTACTTTGCCGCCTAATTGCATATTAGAGGTGCACACATTCTCATCCGATATCCAGATTTATTATGCCGGCTTTTCATCTCATTTTATAGAAAGTATAAATCTGATGAAAGCTACCCAGCACCTTCTTCCGGTAATTATGGAGAATCCGATAGTTGCTTTATCTCCACTTCAGGCATGTAGTTATAAGATGTTTTATGAATCATCTATTCTCTCATACGCTTCGTTTAGGACACGGGAAAATAAAGAGATAGTGAAAGCAGTTCTTACCATGTTCATTCAAGGAGCAACCGAAATTTATAAGTTACAGAATAATTGGTATTTATCTTCTCAATCAAGAAAGTATGAGATTTATCAGGAGTTTTTGCAATTGGCCATGAAGCATTATACAGTTCATCATGGCGCCTCTTTCTATGCCAATGAGTTGGGACTAAGTTTACCCCATTTTTGTTCAACGATTAAAAAGGCGGCAGGAAATACTCCGTTAGAGGTGATTGCTTCCATTATTTTGATGGAAGCTAAATCCCGTTTAAAATCGGCCGATGAGCCTGTGAAAAATATTGCTTTATCTTTAGGATTTAATAATATCTCGTTCTTCAATAAGTTTTTCAAGCAACACACTGGTATTACTCCTCAAGAATACAGAGGGCGTTAGACCTCTGCTTTTCTTTCGAATGGTAATGTAACCGTAAAACGACTGCCTTTTCCGATTTTAGACTCAACGAAAATTTCTCCTTGCAGATGTTCTACGATCGTTTTACAAATAGACAGTCCCAAGCCGGTTCCCTGTTTGAAAGTATCTACTTTATAAAAGCGGTCAAATATTTCATTCAAGCATTCTTGTGGAATTCCGGAACCTGTATCTTCTACATATATTTGTACTGAATCAGTATTTGTTTGATCTATCGCATAACCAAAGTGAATATGTCCTTTCTCTGTAAATTTCCGGGCATTATTAATGAAATTACATATTACTTGTTTCAGACGCGTAATATCTGTGTTAATATAAACATCTTCATTCGGTAATGATGCTTTTATTTCGATTTCGGATATAGGTTTCATCGTTTGTTCTTTCTCAATATCCATCAACAGAGCTTTAAGAGAACAATTAGAAAAAGTAAATTGAATAGTATTTGATTCAATCTTGGACAAATCAAGTATGTCGTCAATCAGCCTTACTAAGTGTTCACTGTTGATGCTGATTAATCGCACGAAATCTGCACGCTCTTCTTCACTTAATTCGTCATAAGTAGTACTTATAACATCGGAGAAACCGACTATTGCATTCAGCGGTGTACGGATTTCATGGCTCATATTGGCTAGAAATGCCATTTTAAGTCGGTCGCTTTCTTCTGCTTTCTTACGCGCTTCGATTAACGTATTTTCTATGTCTTTATATTCTTGAATACTCAAACAGATGCCCACTAATCGATAGGGATGTCCGGATATATTTGCGATATAAGTTGATTGCCCTTCAAACCATTCCCAAGTACCATCCCCACGGTGCAAACGAAATGATACTGCTTTGTCAAAGGTTGTATTACCACTAAGCTGCACAACAAAGGCGTCGGCCATAGCTTGTCGGTCATCCGGATGAATCATGTTCACATATTCCTCCATTGTCAAAGTGTTATCTTCTCCAGCCGGAATACCTAAATGTTCAAAATAACGATCATCAAGAGTGAATTCACTCCGGCTTATATCATAATACCATGGATAGATTCTGGTTCTTTGCAAAGCAGTATTCAAAATATATTCTTGTGTAAGTTCTACCGTTATATTACGGAAAAAGAATAAGACTTTGTATAAGTTATTTTCATCTCTGATTGTCGCAAATTCCCCTCTTATAGGAAATTGTGTATAATCAACCTGTTCTTGTATGAAGGTATGTTCAGGTAATGAATACGTATTTTCTCCCTGATGAATTTTCTCCAAAATAATCGGGAGTATATCTTCCCCTTTGTTTATTAGTTTAAATAAATGATCTGTAGGAAAGGGAAGCATCTCATTGACTGACGGATGAACATGAAGTTCTGCAAGAGCCTGCTGATTGAGTTGTATAACCTCTCCATTTGTATCAAATATAATCACTCCGTCAGGTAAAATGTTTAATAATTCATCATTATAGAGTGTCTGTTTGTAATCTTCCATTTCTTTTATTTTTATGCGGAATATAAGATAGATGAGACATATCTATAACAAAGAAAGCTATTTCTATGAAGATTACACCATATTTCTAGCTCTTTTTGAGCGACTTATACGGTTATTTTAAATTGCAACACATTTAATGTTAATACAATATTCTTATTTTAATATTCAGTATTCAAATATTAATAGAGCGAAACTCCCATATCAAACAATATGAAAGTTTCGCTTTTTCTATTTAGTAAGTTTTATCCCATTTATTTGCCAATCGTTTTTGGCTGTTCCTTCTGTGAAATTGAATGATTTAGTTTTGAGAGGTAATGGTTTGAAAGTTAGGGAAAATTCGGCTTCTCCGCTTTCAGGCAGAAAGAAATGCTTACCGGGAGTAATGCCGTCAGCTTTTTGTAATGTGTATGATGTACCTTGCTCGTCTACTAGTTTGGCATTTACACTTACTTGTATCCAGTATTTGGGTATGTAATATGCATAAAAATGAACGATAGTGGCTGTATCAGTCAATTCTACCTGCTTTACTTCAAGAATATCAGTATTGGTTGATTCAAAACTTGGATAGTTAACTACTTTTCTATTGGTGTCCCCGGTGATACTCATCTCACGCTTTGGCGCATCCAAATATCTACGCATCTTTAATTTCAAGCTGCCTTTACCATAGCCCGACCACATTTTCACGATTTTGCCTTTGGGAGAGATAAGAACATAATTCGGAATACCGTTGACGTCATACACAGCATATAGTCCTGCAGTTTGTTTCAAATCACTTAAGTTTTGCCAAGTCATTTCATGTTGCGTAGAAGCAGCTTTCCATCTAGTTTGCGTATCCGAACTCAAACTGATGATGGTGAGTCGGTCTTTATATTGCTCTTGAATCTCTTTCATTTCGGGCAAAGCCATGATGCAAGGACCACAACCACTGCTCCAGAAATCAAGTAACATATATTTTCCTTTGAAGTCAGCCAAATGATGAACTTTTCCATCTAAATCAAAAAGATCGGCGTCTGCCATGTCATCTCCTTCTTTCACTGTTTTAGGAGGGAAGAGATTAACCCTAATTTCTTGTCCTTCAATGGAAGCTTTCTGCTCTTCGTTTAATCTGTCATACAAAGCCAGTATTTCTTCCTTATTGGTAAACCTTGAATTGTATTTCAAAGACATACTCAAACGGAGTAATTTTTCCATCCAGACATTGGAAATAGGGAGCTCCTTCATCAACTTTAATTCCCGTTGATTAATAATAGAAGATATACTATCACTCTTTGTTCGAAGTGCTTTTCGTTCGGCTTCTGAAGCTGAACGCATACTTCTTTCTTTGATAGCCAAACGTTGAAATTCGTCCCATAAATCACGGGAATCCTCAATGAATCTATTATGTTCTTGTTGTTCTTTTACCGGACTGTCTACCCTCCATGTATAAATCAGAGGGTTTGTGCCCGTTACTTTTATTTTTGCGCCTGGAGTTGCATAAATATCTAACGACATTGGAGGGAAATCTGTATCGCGACACATGAGAGACAGTTGATCCATACCGCTTTCTCCTACATTTCGCTTGAAAAAGAAAGTTCCATTACGTATCGTATCCGTACCAACTATGCTTCCTACGCGTCCATCCGTCAAAAATAAGGAAACATGAGTTCCGTCTTTCACTCCTTTTACCTCACCTTTAATTGTGTACTCGTGTTGTGCTTGTGAAACGAGACTGCCTAATAAAAAGAGGCTGCTAAATAGTAGTTTTTTCATCATCATAATATTAGAAGTAATTATACGCCACAAGGTAAAGCTTTTCTTTATAGAGTGTTACTCCTTTTATTGTTCTTTAATATTTCTGTAAAAGAAAGGGGTACAAAATGCCCTTTCGTTCGTCTACTTGATATGAAGAAAAAAGAACGAATGAAAATATATACTTTACTGCTTGGCGCATTGTTTGTAAGTCCTACACAGGCACAAACAATGCATGATTGGGAGAATCATCATGTTCTCCAGATCAATCGTGAACCGGCAAGAGCCGCTTTTACCCCTTTCTCTGTACAGAAAGGAGACGGTTCAATCTCTTTAGACGGAACCTGGAAATTCCGTTGGACTCCCGTTCCCAATGAAAGAGTCGTGAATTTCTATCAAACAAATTTTAATGATAAAGATTGGACGGATTTTCCTGTTCCCGCCAATTGGGAAGTGAACGGATATGGCACGCCTATCTATGTTTCAGCAGGCTATCCGTTTAAAATAGATCCTCCACGGGTGATGGGAGAACCGAAAACTGACTATACCACGTATAAAGAACGAAACCCGGTAGGGCAATATCGGCGTACCTTTGTCTTGCCGGCCGGATGGGAAGCGAATGGACAGACTTTTCTACGGTTTGAGGGCGTAATGAGCGCCTTTTATGTTTGGATCAATGGCGAACGGGTAGGGTATAGCCAAGGCAGTATGGAACCAAGTGAATTTAATGTCACGAAGTATCTGAAATCCGGAGAAAATCAGATTTCACTGGAAGTCTACCGATATAGTGACGGTTCTTATCTGGAAGATCAGGATTTCTGGCGTTTTGGTGGTATTCATCGTAGTATTCATCTGATACATACGCCGGATATTCATGTCCGTGATTATGCGGTACGCACTCTTCCCGCATCTGTTGGTGATTATGAAGATTTTATTTTGCAGATTGATCCGCAATTCAGTGTATATCGAGGGATGACTGGAAAAGGGTATGTCTTACAGGGAGTATTAAAGGATGCTTCAGGCAAAGAAGTTGCCACATTGAAAGGCGATGTGGAAAATATGCTTGATTTGGAGCATAAAGCAAGCCGGATGAATGAATGGTATCCGCAGCGTGGCCCGCGTAAGATGGGACGTTTGTCAGCCATTATAAAATCGCCGGAAAGATGGACGGCAGAAACACCCTATCTTTATAAATTACACTTAACTCTCCAAAATGGAGAAGGAAAAGTCGTAGAACAGATAGAACAGGCCGTAGGTTTCCGCTCTGTAGAAATCAAAAAAGGACAACTGTTAGTGAACGGTAATCCGGTTCGTTTTCGTGGAGTGAACCGCCACGAACATGATCCACGGACGGCACGTGTCATGAGCGAAGAACGGATGCTTCAGGATATTCTTTTAATGAAGCAGGCAAATATAAATGCTGTGCGCACCAGTCATTACCCGAATGTAAGCCGTTGGTACGAGCTATGCGACAGCTTGGGATTGTACGTGATGGACGAAGCGGATATAGAAGAACACGGATTGCGTGGAACACTCGCAAGTACCCCTGACTGGCATGCAGCATTTATGGACCGTGCGGTCCGTATGGCGGAACGTGATAAGAATTATCCATGTATTGTAATGTGGAGCATGGGAAACGAAAGCGGTTACGGACCGAACTTCGCTGCTATTTCGGCATGGCTGCATGATTTCGATCCCACTCGTCCTGTACATTATGAGGGGGCGCAGGGAGTGGACGGAAATCCTGACCCGAAGACGGTCGATGTTATCAGTCGCTTTTATACCCGGGTGAAACAAGAATACTTAAATCCCGGCATTGCAGAGGGAGAAGATAAGGAACGCGCTGAAAATGCACGTTGGGAGCGGTTGCTGGAGATTGCGGAGCGTACCAATGACGACCGTCCGGTGATGACGAGTGAATATGCACATTCCATGGGGAATGCATTAGGAAATTTCAAAGAATATTGGGATGAGATATATAGTAATCCCCGTATGCTGGGTGGTTTTATATGGGATTGGGTAGATCAGGGAATCTACAAGACATTACCCGATGGCCGTACCATGGTGGCTTACGGCGGTGACTTTGGCGATAAGCCGAATTTAAAAGCTTTCTGCTTTAATGGATTACTGATGAGTGACCGTGAAACTACGCCTAAATATTGGGAGGTAAAAAAAGTATATGCACCGGTTGAGTTGAGAGTTGAGAATGGAGAGTTGAGAGTAACCAACCGGAATCATCATATTGATTTATCACTTTATCGTTGTCTGTGGACATTATCAGTGGATGGTAAGGAGAAAGAACGGGGAGAAATAACATTGCCGGAAATAGCTCCAGGGGAAAGTAAAACAATTGATTTGCCGGCTTTCCGATCATTAAAAGATATTTATTCTTTGAGTAATAAAAATGAGAAAGTTAGTAAGACCAATAAAAAAACGGAGAAAACTCTTTCCGATTACCAGCTGAAAGTAAGCATTGTTTTGAAATCGGATGCTCTTTGGGCAAAGGCAGGACATGAAGTGGCCTGGGAACAATTCTGCTTGCAGAAAGGAGATTTAGCCTCTGCCGATCTGATAAATAAAGGAGCGCTTCAGGTGAAAGAGGATGATAAATCTTTATTGATTAGTGGGCGCAGTTTTTCTGTTCAGTGGGAAAAGAAAGTGAACGGAAGTATGACCTCCCTTATATATAAGAACAAAGAAATGCTGGCTCACTCCGATGATTTTCCGGTTCAGCCTGTCACTCAAGTTTTCCGTGCTCCGACAGATAATGACAAGAGCTTCGGAAACTGGTTGGCTAAAGACTGGAAATTGCATGGAATGGATCATCCGCAGATAAATCTGGAATCTTTCCGCCATGAAAAACGTGCAGACGGGGCGGTCATTGTCCGGATTCAAACAAGTAATTTATATAAAGAGGGAAAAGTGGTGACGACTTCTGTCTATACGGTCTTTTCAGACGGAACGATTGATCTGAAAACTACTTTCTTGCCACAAGAAGCTCTTCCTGAAATTCCCCGTTTAGGAATCGCATTCTGTCTGGCGCCTGCTTATGATACATTTACCTGGTATGGCAGAGGACCACAGGATAACTATCCTGACCGCAAAACATCTGCTATGATAGGGCTTTGGAAAGGAAGCGTTGCAGACCAATACGTACATTATCCACGTCCGCAGGACAGTGGAAACAAAGAGGAAGTGCATTATCTTACCTTGACCGACAAACAGAATAAAGGCATTCGTGTTGACGCGGTAGAAAACGCATTTTCTGCATCTGCCCTGCATTACACCGTACAAGACATCTATGAAGAAACTCACGATTGCGATTTAAAACCACGTGCAGAAGTTATTCTTAGTATGGATGCTGCCGTACTTGGATTAGGAAACAGTAGTTGCGGACCGGGTGTATTGAAGAAATATGCCATAGAGAAAAAAGAACATACGTTGCATCTCCGTATCAGTAGTAAACAATAATAGCAATAAATAACTAACACAATAATAAAAGTAACAATGAAAAAAGTAACCACTTTATTATCGACCTTAGCGTTGGCAACTACCCTGGCTGCTCAAAACCTTCCACAAACGGAAAGGCAATATCTCTCCGGTCACGGATGCGACGATATGGTTGAATGGGACTTCTTTTGTACCAACGGACGCAATTCCGGCAAATGGACGAAAATCGGCGTACCTTCCTGTTGGGAATTGCAAGGCTTCGGCACTTATCAGTATGGGATCACTTTCTATGGAAAGCCATTTCCTGAAGGCGTTGCCGATGAAAAAGGTATGTATAAGTACGAGTTTGAAGTTCCGGAAAAGTTTCGCGGTAAACAGGTCAATCTTGTATTCGAAGCTTCAATGACAGATACGGAAGTAAAAGTGAACGGACGCAAAGTGGGTTCCAAACATCAGGGAGCCTTCTATCGTTTTTCATACAACGTCACGGATTTCCTGAAATATGGCAAAAAGAATTTATTGGAAGTCACTGTTGCCAAAGAGAGTGAAAATGCCAGTGTGAACCTTGCCGAACGTCGTGCTGATTATTGGAATTTCGGCGGTATCTTCCGTCCGGTATTCCTGGAGGTGAAACCAGCCGTAAACCTGCGGCACATTGCCATTGACGCAAAGATGGATGGAACTTTCCGAGCCAACTGTTACACAAATATCTCTAATGACGGAATGAGCATCCGTACACAGATTTTAGATAAAAAAGGGAAAAAGATAACGGAAACCACCGTACCCGTAAAAGCAGGAGGCGACTGGACTTCCCTGCAACTGAATGTATCTAACCCCGCATTATGGACAGCGGAAACTCCGAATCTTTATAAAGCGCAATTCTCTCTATTGGATAAGACCGGTAAGGTTTTGCATAGTGAAACAGAAAATTTTGGTTTCCGCACAATTGAAGTACGCGAAAGCGACGGACTTTATATAAACGGAGTACGTATCAATGTACGTGGTGTCAATCGCCATAGTTTCCGTCCTGAAAGTGGCCGTACGTTGAGTAAAGAGAAGAATATCGAAGATGTTCTTTTGATGAAAGGCATGAATATGAATTCTGTCCGTTTGAGCCACTATCCGGCTGACCCGGAATTTTTGGAAGCCTGTGATTCTCTCGGACTTTATGTGATGGATGAATTGGGAGGCTGGCATGGCAAGTATGATACCCCCACCGGAGTACGTCTGATTGAAGGCATGATAGAACGTGACGTGAATCATCCGTCTATTATTTGGTGGAGTAATGGTAATGAAAAAGGATGGAATACCGAACTGGATGGAGAGTTTCATAAATACGATCCCCAGAAACGTCCGGTTATTCACCCGCAAGGTAATTTCTCCGGTTTTGAAACTATGCATTACCGTTCTTACGGAGAAAGCCAGAACTACATGCGCTTACCGGAAATCTTTATGCCTACGGAATTCTTGCATGGTTTGTACGATGGCGGCCATGGTGCCGGATTATACGATTATTGGGAAATGATGCGCAAGCATCCCCGTTGTATCGGTGGCTTCCTTTGGGTATTGGCAGACGAAGGTGTGAAGCGTGTAGATATGGACGGATTCATTGATAACCAGGGAAACTTTGGAGCAGACGGTATTGTAGGGCCACATCACGAAAAGGAGGGTAGCTACTACACTATCAAGCAGTTATGGAGTCCGGTACAAATCATGAATACTTCTATCGACAAGCAATTTGATGGCAAATTCTCCGTAGAAAACCGTTACGATTATCTGAATCTGAATACTTGCCGTTTCCTTTGGAAGCAAGTAAAATTCCCGCTGGCAACAGATGCGTCCAATGCTACTATTCAAGTGTTGAAAGAAGGTGAAGTGCAAGGCAGTGACGTGGTTGCTCACTCGGCAGGCATTTTGGATATAAAAACAAATATCCTCCCCAATGCAGACGCCCTCTTCCTGACAGCAATCGATCCATACGGCCATGAACTTTGGCGCTGGACTTTCCCGGTCAACAAACTGAATCAGCAGACAGAACAGCTTTCTCCCTTGTCCAGTCGTCCTATTTATACAGAGACAGAAAATGATCTTACTGTGAAAGCGAATAAGCGTACATTCATCTTCTCAAAGAAAGACGGACAACTGAAAGGGGTATCTGTAGATAACCGTAAGATTAGTTTCGCCAATGGCCCCCGTTTCATTGGAGCCCGTCGTGCAGACCGCTCATTGGATCAGTTCTATAACCATGATGATGAGAAAGCAAAAGAAAAAGACCGCACATACAGCGAATTCCCTGATGCTGCCGTATTTACGAAACTGGATGTGAAAGAAGACGGAGGTAATCTGGTTGTTACCGCCAATTATAAACTAGGCAATCTGGATAAAGCCCAATGGACAATTAACCCGAGTGGAGAACTGGCTTTGGATTATACCTACAATTTCTCCGGTGTCGTAGACTTGATGGGTATTCGTTTCGACTATCCTGAAGATCAGGTAATCAGCAAACGCTGGCTGGGTGCCGGACCTTACCGTGTATGGCAAAACCGTATTCACGGAACACAATACGATGTTTGGGAAAACGACTATAACGATCCTATTCCGGGTGAGACCTTCACATATCCCGAATTCAAAGGATACTTTGGTGATGTTTCCTGGATGAATATCCAAACGAAAGAAGGCACTATCAGTCTGACAAACGAAGCTCCCGACGCGTATATCGGAGTATATCAGCCTCGTGATGGCCGCGACCGTTTACTTTATACTCTTCCCGAAAGCGGAATCTCTGTCCTGAACGTGATTCCTCCGGTACGTAATAAAGTAAACTCCACCGATTTGTGTGGTCCCTCTTCACAACCGAAATGGGTAAATGGTCCACAAACCGGACGAGTCATTTTCCGGTTTATGTAAATGAATCATATAAAGGTATCCACATTGCGTTGGGTACCTTTTTTATTTAATCTTCTGAAGTTCGAGAATGGCATTCAGTGCTTGTTCCGCCTTCTCTTTAGGCACAAAAATATGGTCGTGGTAATATGCTGCTATTACATTTGCGCTAATGTTTTTCTCTGTAAGTTTAGCCGAGAAAGCAGCTGTCAAGCCCACTGCATCTAAACTGGAATGTATATTGAGAGTAATAAGCCTGTAAACAGACTGGCAATCTATATCTTTGCCTATGGCATCTTTCAGGTCAAGAATGAAGGTCATACCTTCTTTCTCCTGAAAAAAACCGACCGGGTTTAATTCACGCATTTTATCCCAATCAAATGTCGGGAAAGAGCAAAAAACAAAGTCACGTTTATCCAATACAGGTTCCATATTGGATAATAATATATCTAAATCTTTAATACCTGACATGAGTTCAAATAGTGATGATTGCGCAAATATAACAAATATAAACAGTTACAAAACTCTTTCCCATGAAATTAATTTTCTATATTTGGAGGCAAGAATCTTATTTATTTAAGTTTATGAACTTTCTAATATTCAGGTACAATGAAACACGATAATTCTTTTCTGTTAATAATATTTTTGTTATTAGCCGGATGCGGGCAAAAAGACCGGGCAAAATCTCAATTCGAATCATCTGTACAGACAGAAGAAAGTTATCCGTTAGCAAAAGAATATATTAAAGAAGCTGTTATCACAGGAAAAGTGTTGAACCGGGACTTTTATCCTCAAGAAAGGGAATTAACTCTCATCATTCCATTTTTTTGGAAAATGGAAAATCAATATCGTACCCCATACAAGAAGATGGCTCATTTTCATTCCGCTTTCCGGTTTATGCAAAATTAAGAGAAGTTTCCATTCGCAATTATGCAGAACATTTGTATATCCACCCGGGAGATAGCATACATGTGGAAATAGACTTCAAAGATCTTTTTCATCCCAAAGTAACAGGTGATGCAGAAAAACTGAATCAAGAAATACTGGCATTTACAGAAAGCGCCTACTATTACATACAGAATTATAGTATAAACCCGAATTTGAATATTAAGGATTTTGAGGCTGAATTAAAGAAGGAATATGACTTTCGTTTGGAGCGAAGAAACGAGTATCTGACGAAGTATAAGCCAATGGAAGATGTTACGTTATTTACTGAAGAGTTACTGAAACAGGATTATTATTACGCTTTGTTATCCTATGGTAACCAATGCCAGTTTAAAACGAGAAAAGAAATGGATCGGTATCATAAACTTCTGCCTGCAATCAATAAACTTTATAATAAAGGGATTCTTTCGGCACGTTTATATGATATTGCCGATGAAGTAGAACGCTATATAGCTTATGGGATAACTTACAAAGATAAAAAAAATCCATCTGTAGAAGAGATTATGTCGGCAGTAGGAGAGAATGAACTGAACCAGTATATATATACCAAAATGGCAGTTGGCTCTTTGAATGCAAATGATACACTTGCTTTAACAACGAGGCATACACAGTTTGATTCGATTGTAAAAATGCCGCATTTGCGTGCACAAGTGATGCAGATATATAATCAGACTAAATCTTACCTGGAAAATCCGCAACCAGTTTCCAACAATTTATTATATGGTGAGTTTCACGAAAACTCAAAGCTAAAAACATCTATGCCTTACATGGAACCCATCTATAATATACTTGAGAAGAATCACGGAAAAGTAATCTATTTCGATTTTTGGGCTAGGTGGTGTCCACCATGCCTGGCAGAAATGGAACCTTTGAAACAATTGCGGAGTAAGTATTCCACCAAAGACCTGGTCATATATTCCATATGTGTAAGTGAACCCAAGGAAGAATGGGAAGAGTGCCTGAATGAGTATTCATTGAAAAACCGGGGAATTGAATGTATTTATGCATCTGATTATTTGGGAAAAGAGAACTTACAGAAAATTCGCAAACAATGGAAAATAGATAGAATGCCCTATTATTTGTTGATTAATAGAAAAGGGCAAATTGTAGATTTCGGAACTACAGCACGCCCCAGCAATCCGCAATTAGTATCTCGAATTGAAGAGGCTGTGAAGGACAGCAAGTAACAAAAAAGACAAGGCTAATATCAACCTTGTCTTTTTTGTAGCTCCCTCATCAATTCATCTACAATATATGCATCGCTCATGAGATATAGATCTCCAAGTCGGTGGACAATGCGCTGGTAGCTTTCGCTATTATAAAATATATCAAGTGCCTGTAGACTGGAAATATGCAGACGGGTAGCAAGAAGTTCTACAATGCTGTAATACTTGCCTTGCATTACAATATCAGCATTGGGGATTTCTTTTGAGAGAGATGGGATAGGCAAAAGTATAGCATCCACAAAATGTAAGTGTTCGTCAATTACTTTTTGGTTCGTAATACAAATTTGATTGTTAGGCTCTTGATGAATCAAACGTGACAATGCTTCTTCACGAGTGTAATCACCACGCATATAAAGGTCAATAGTACGTATCACACGGTCATCTGCTATACCGCCTTCTATTATGTCATAATCCTGCCATATAACATTCCCTTGTCGACATGCTACAACAAAATCCAGCCAATGTGCATCGTAAGTGGTAAAGTGCAAATAATGAAAAGAAGAGTTGCGGCAGGCATCTATATCCAATGAATAAATATTGAGCCACACACTTTTTTCATGGCGAATATCAGCTGTGCGAAGAGCCCAACGAATAGCCTGATCCTTTAAATCAGTAAGATAAAAGCCCACTCCGAAATCAAGATTTGGTCGGCATACTCCAGCTAATGGTTGTTCTACACGGTAAGTAGAACCATGATAAACAGTTAACATGACTTATCTCCTTTTTGCTGTGTCGAAATTTGAAAAGGACGATAATCTTTCGGTAACCATTGTGGATCACGATGATAGATATATTCTAATAAAGAATCTACTATGTAGGCTTTGCCTTGGGTATGCAAAGTATCATAAAAAGCATTTATATAGCCGTCTATAGCACCTAATTCTTTTAGTTTATTATATACATCCGCACTATAACGTCCTAACCGTTCGGCTGTATTCTCTATACAATAGATAATAAACTCTAATTGTTTTTCTTTAAGGGTCATATTATTTTCTCCTTTCTTATCTTAATCCATTAGCGAAAAAGATTAATATTAGCAAAGATAGAAAAGTTCCTTCTTTCTTCCAATTAATTAGTATAGTATATCACGTTTCCTTATGGAATATTAAAGTCGCATTCCACATTTTTATTTTTCTGTCTAACAGATTTTATAGAGCCACAAAGGTTTATATGTAAAATACTGATTTTAATTCGATAACAATGAAAAGTTTTATATTATAGGAACTTATTCAACTCTTTTACCAACAAATGAACAGTAGTAGAAGATTCTTGTTGTGCCGGATTATTCCCATTAAATTGTCTCATGATAGTTTTAGCGTGATTAATGGCTTGTTCTTGTTTAGAAAACAAAGTATTAAACATTTTAGAACTTACACCCGATTTCTTTGTATAAGCAAATCCGAGCAAAGCGCTCAACATTTTTTCATATCTGGAACGATGCAACGCCCCTTGGTATAGATTAAAATGCAGTAAAAACCAAAATTCAAAAGCTTGGTTACTATAAGCCACTTCAAAACCATTTTGTTGCGCCAATAGGATTGCAGAGTTAAAATCATTTTCAGGAAAATCATCTTTATCAAAGACCACCCAATTCTGATTATATGTTCGTCCCTTTAGCTTTTCCTGCTCTTTTATATGGATAGCCTTGTGTACTAATGCCAATGTTCCCATACCTTGACCAAGTGCCTTCACATTGGCAGAAGTCAAACGAAAAGCGTTGAAATAATCAGGTTCGGTATTAACTCCTTCGCAAATAATCAGAAATGTTTGTTTCACCTCACGTACACTACTGATACGGGTTATCTTTCTTTCGATACGCGGATTTATATTTTTCCTTTTTGTAGCCGTCATGGTTTAATTTTCTTGGGTATTAAACAAGCGGGTTAAATCTCCAACAATTGGAATTGCTCCATACTTTCCTGATAAATAATCTTTTTCAAACGAAGCATCATTACGTACTTTATACTCTGCCAATGAATAAAGTTCGGTTGCACCATAGCGGTCTTTTTGTGTAAACCAAACCTGATCCCGCCGGAATATATTAGCACTCAACAAATTTGTATCATGAGTAGTGAAAATTAATTGAGCATTTTGGGGATTTGTTTCTTTTGAATTAAACAAGGCAATAATTCTACATGTAAGAAGAGGATGCATTTTAGAGTCAAATTCATCTATTATAAGACGCTTTCCATTATCCAAAGCATCAATGATAGGGTATGCCAGAGAAAAATACTTTATTGTACCTTCCGATTCATTTTTCCTGAATGGGAAAGTAATAGTTTTGACTTCATGACCTTCCTCGTCATATTGCGTATGTGTACTCACAATAGCATTATCAATTTTTTCAATATTTTCAATACCTAAATCAGCATAACGGGAAAACTCTACAATTCTCTGTTTCATTTTGATATCATCCAGTTGGATAGTTGCTGTATTCCATATTTTTTCATCGTTAGAACCTGAAATAATAGTGGTATCATTCAACCATTTCATTATCTCTACTGCTGTCGGATCATTGAATTGTGCCGCAACAGAAAGCAATAATGCATTTGCCCTTACCATTCGTTTACCTGCAAGTTCTTTACCAACGACAAACTTAGTATGAATATCAAAATTATCTTTTTCCCGATAGAATAATTCAATTTCCTTAGCTCTCTTTTTATTGGCTTTTTGATAAAGCCATTCCGAATGTACCAATGAATTATCAGCTTCAAATCCATAACGATATTGGTTTTCTTCATCACAGAATATTGCTTCAAAATAACTTGGTTCACTCGCAGTAAGTGAGTTTAACCGGAAACTTTCTATATTAACACGTTCGCCTGCTTGAATATCCTTCGATGAATTTATAACATACCACTTAAAGAACTCCAGTGCCTTTATAAAATTGGATTTACCTGATGCATTAGCACCATAGACTACCGCGCTCTTCATTAATGATAATCCGGAAGTCCCTACATTAAAGATTATATCTTCAGCCGGAACCTGTATTTCTTTCAAAGCTGATGCTACTAATGACAATGTAGACTGTTCTTTGAAAGATAGAAAATTTCCTATTGTGAATTGAATAATCATATCTTAATTGCTTTATTCGAGATTTTATCACAAATATACTGTTTATTTTATGATATAAGCAGATGTATTAGGTGAATTATATTATTTTATGTCTAATAACATACATTCCCGCTTTTAAAGAAAAAAATATCCCATCCTATATCAGCACGATAGTAAGAGATGTAATTGGTATAGTATATCGCATTTCCTTATAGAATATTAAATCAAAATCAATATACTTTCATTATAGCTTTTTCTTCTTTCACCAACTTCCTCCATCTTTGAAATGCCCTCATCAGCGTTTCTTCCTGTACCAGTCCTACCATTTCGTAGTGCTCTACGAATTGTTCTATTGACTTTTTAAACATCACTCCTTTATTAAACTTATTATCCAATAGAAAAGAGTATAATTCCGCTTTCATCTCCGTTTCTATTTCCTTTTCTATAATCAATGCACTATCGTTTCCGATATAGTTATAGACTTCCGGATTCTTCCCATTACGCGGTTTGGGCAGTACAAAGCAAATATTTCCAATTTCTTTCCATGAAGTATTTTGCGGATGAGGGACAGATAGTTGATGAAGGAAGTGATAAACTGGAGTAATGTGGGAGAGATGGATAGGGATAAGTCGTTTGGAAGAAGAAGGAGAGGAGGAATGAGACTGGTTCTCTGGATCGGGTTCTAAACTTTGTCGATATCGGACATACATATATCCAGCCAAATATGGCTTGATATTAATTGTAACTGTAACCATGGGATTTTTTTTAAGTTTGTAATAAAAAAGTATGTATATACAGCCCCTTAGACTGTGAATTCCGTTTGGTTTATTGAGAATATTCCCATGGTTATCGGGACGGAATTCTTCTTTTTATAATAAATTGATATACAGTGTATTATAGATACTGTTTTTTGGTTTAAAACCAAGGAGCCGTTCCTTTTAAAGGAACGACCTGTTTCTCACCGAGGAACGCCTTGTTCCTTTTAAAGAAACGGATGGTTCCTTAAAATCCGGGAACAAAACTAGCTGTAATATTCTGATTTTTCAAAACGCATAATTGAAGTACCACAAGTAATATGTAAATATAAATAACCATCCTTACACATCGTTTGTTTTGCGCGTGTATAAACGTTTAGTATGTCACAAAAGATAATTGAATAAGTTGGATAATAATTTAACAATGTTTATCCGATAAGTCCTTTTTATAGTTATCTAACCCTCATTTTAGTGATTTATAGAACTATTTTGGACGAAACTTCGGAATCAATGTGCAATTTCAGAACGTTTTACTTTAATATATATTTATTTTGTAATTTCGCATCCGATAATCATTTATTAACGCAAGCAAAAGCAAAATATTCAATATACGCATCTGATGAAAATACAATATATAGCAATTCTACTTTTGATATGTTGGGGAAGCATTTTAAAATGTTCGGCCCAAAAGGTAGCAGTAAAAACAAACCTGTTCTACGGTGCATATTCAGGTACTCCTAACTTGGGAGTAGAGTGGGGACTTTCTCCACGCACTACAATAGAACTTGGCGCCGGACTTAACTGGTTTACACCCAATAAAGCATCTTCAAATAAAAAACTGGTGCACTGGCTCGGTACAATGGAATATCGTTATTGGACATGTGAAAGATTTAGCGGACATTTTTGGGGGATACACATAATAGGAACACAATATAACATAGCCGGTCATCACTTGCCACTTTTATTCGGGGATAATTCCAGCCATTACCGATATGAAGGATGGGGAGCAGGAGGAGGCATCTCGTATGGTTATCACTTCCTTCTTAGTAATCGTTGGAGCCTTGAAGCAAATATAGGTGCAGGATATGTGCGGCTACATTATGACAAGTTCCGGTGTAAGACTTGTGGTGAAAAGGTCGGAACAGAAAACCGCAATTATTTTGGACCAACTAAAGCTGCAATCTCACTTATATTTCTTATAAAATAATACAACCATGACAAAATTAAGATCATTCCTATACCTGTTAATCATATTCCTGACCATTTCTTCTTTATCATACGGAGAAGAAAATCCCAAGAAATGGTATACAGGAATTATACAGCCAACAGCTCTTGAACTACAGCAAGCGGGAGATTCATTACATATTCAAATACTTTACAACTTTGATAATATACAAGTCAGCTCCAATCATTCTATAGAACTGATACCAGTATTGATTGCTGCAAACCATCAGATGGAATTGCCGGAAATATCCATTAAAGGTCGTAAGAACTATCAGAATCTGAAACGTAAACTTGCTTTGATGAATACGCAGGAACGTGCTTTTTACCAGTCAGAAGCTCCATACTCCATATTAAAAGGGTATGGAATGACTGGAAAAGAACAGATTCGGTACTCGTTGATAATTCCATTCGAGCCATGGATGAAGGATGCATATTTGAATGTAAGGAAAGAAGTGATGGGCTGTTGCAGGCCAGGCAGGTTACTATCAGCTATTCCTCTTTTTGGTGCTGTTACTTTGGAGAAACTTCCCGTCCCTTATCAAATCACTCCACATATTAGTTACGTACAGCCAAAAGTTGAACCAGTCAAAAGTCGTGAGATGTCATGTGAAGCATTTCTGGACTTTGTCGTATCAAAAACCGATATTAAACCGGACTATATGAATAATCCGACTGAACTAAAAAAGATATCCTCCATGCTTGCCGAAGTGAAAAATGATACAGCCATTACCATTCGTGGAATATCAGTCATTGGTTATGCTTCACCGGAGGGTTCTGTCCTTTTTAACAAACAGCTTTCCGAAGGACGTGCAAAGGCACTTGTTAATTACCTTCTCCCTCGTTTCCCTTTCTCCAAAGAATTATACAAGGTGGAATATGGTGGCGAAAACTGGGAAGGACTACGTAAAATGGTTGCAGAGTCTGACATGGCAGAAAAGGATGGAATTCTTCATATTATAGATCACATACCAGTTGAAATAAACTACCGAACGAATACCAGTCGCAAGAAATCGTTGATGTTATATAAACAGGGCAATCCTTATCGGTTTATGTTGCGTGAGTATTACCCACATCTGCGTAAAGCGATCTGTAAAATAGAGTACGATGTTCAGAATTTTAATATAGAACAGGCAAAAGTGCTGATTCATAGTCGGCCACAAAATTTGAGCCTGAATGAAATTTATTTGGTCGCTCTAACTTACAAAAATGGTTCACCGGAGTTTATCGAATTATTTGAAACAGCCGTTAGCGTCTTTCCTGATGATAAGATTGCCAATCTGAATGCCGCTTCGGCTGCACTTTCACGTAAAGACACTCTTTTGGCAGAAAAATATTTAAAGAAAGCAGAGACTTCCACACCGGAATACGAAAATGCCGTGGGAGTATTACATCTGCTAAGAGGTGACTATGAACAAGCAAAGTTACATCTAAATAAGGCTGCTGAATCCGGATTGAGACAAGCAAATCTCAATCTGGAGGAATTAGCCAAAAAAGAAGAGAATATCGAATTGATGAGTAAACTAGATTATTGATTTTTTATATATTATAATTATCTTTTTATTTACAACATTTAAACATTTAACAATGATGAAAACAAGAAGTTTTCTATTATCTACATTGGCAGTTTTTATATTTGCCGGCTGTAGTAGTGAAGATGCCCGGGAAGGGAATATTCCGGGTGGTGAACTGGATGGCAAAGCGTATCTGTCGCTTTCGCTGCAAAGTCACACAGCTACTTCAAGAGCAGCGAATGTAGAAGAAAAACCGGGAAGTTCTGGGGAAAGTAAAGCAAAAGCCGTCAAAGTTTTATTATTTGACGAGGATGATGTGTGCCTTGATGTGGCTGATTTTGATGGTTTGACCGTTGGGAATAGCGGAGGAGAATCCGGTGGAACAGGGACCCCGGAAGCTGTAGCTAGCGATGCAAAATTAGTACCAGAGAAAACAAAAAAAGTATTTGTGGTTATCAATCCTTATACCGACGGGTGGGATTTAACTTCAGAAACTGTAAAAGGTAAACCTTGGTCTGCAATTAACACTGCTATTGAGGCAGCTATTGCCAACATCGCTGCCAATGAAAATTTCATGATGGCGAGTGCAGGCGAAGGAGCTGGCATAGAAGGGGCATTGACGGGAGTAAAGGTACATAAGCCGACTGCATATACCAGTGAGGCCATCAATCAGGCAAAAACGGACGCACAGAGCGATCCAGCTAAAATCTCTGTGGATCGATTGAGCGCAAAAGTAGAGCTTGCAGTTAAGGAGTCTTTTTCTACAAAACCTGACGGTGCTACATTTGCTTTCAGTGGTTGGGAATTAAGCGTTACCAATAAGAGTGTGAAACTGTATAGTGAACGTATCACTTACGATAATGCCACGATTGGAGCAGTTTATCGTCGGGATAAAAACTACTTGTCTGACGAGCAACCTGATGTATCAAATGAGAGTACTATGGAAGCGAATATGGATGCAGCTTTCAATTATCTAAAAAATATAGACAGCGAAAGTGAGGAGATGCCTGCTGTTGCACAGAGTAAGGGAACAAGTCTGTATTGTCTTGAAAATACAATGGAAGCTAAGGCACAGCAATTAGGATTCACCACCAAGGTGGTAGTAAAGGCTAAGTACACTCCCTATGGTTTGAACGAAAATAGTAGTTATTTCTCTTGGAAAGGAAACTATTATACATTAGACCAGCTTAAAACTGAATATTTAAAACATAGTGATGGTTCCGGGCTAAAAGTAGACCTACCCATATTCTTAAAGAAAGCGGGAATTATGACACAGGAGCAATTCGATGGTGATCAAGATACAAAAAATTCTGTAGTCGCTAGTCTTTCGGAAGGTGCTACAGCTACTCAATTAAATGCAAAAACTGGTATTATCGGACGCTTCTGTGCCGTACGTTATTATCATGAATCCGTATGTTACTATGACGTCCTGATCCGTCACGATCAGAATGTAACTGAAAAGATGGCTTTAGGCCGATACGGAGTAGTGCGTAACAACTGGTATCACCTTGAACTTCAAAGCGTGAGCGGCCCCGGAACACCGTGGATTCCCGATCCGTCTGATCCTGACAATCCTACACCTCCGGGTACCGATGATGATGAAGCAGATGCATATATTTCTGTAAAAATCACTATCAATCCATGGACTTATTGGACACAAGGTGTTGATTTGCATTGATAAATGGGAATTAAAAGACACATAAAGAAATACAAAATAATCCTTGCCGCTTTTATAGTGGCAGGGATTACCGGTTGCGATGTCCTTCATGACGACCTTGATCAATGTGACCTCTTTCTAAAATTCCGATATGACTATAATATGGCAAATGAAGATTGGTTCGCCGAACAGGTGGAAGAAGTAAAGGTTTTCGTGTTCGATACGCAAGGAAAATATATACAGACACTTACTGATAATGGCCATTCGCTAAAAAGTCCGGACTATCGTATGCTGATACCCTATCGTTTGAAAGGCTGTACAGCTGTTGTATGGGCTGGAAAAACGGATAAATTCTATCAGCTTCCGACAATGGATACAGGTGATCCAATAAATAAATTAACGCTGAAATATGAGCCGGAAAACAACATAAGTAACAACCATCTTGATGCATTATGGCATAGCGGTCCTCTATTAATGTTTTCTTCGGAAAATATCAGTAATACAGAAAATGTCAGCTTGGTGCGCAATACTAATGATATAACGATAGGCATTACGCGAGGAAATAATCCGGTGGATGCTTCAAAATATGACATACAACTAATAACTGCAAACAATTTTTATGACTATAAAAATAATGTAGGTGAGAGCAGCAAGAATATAATTTACCATCCTTGTTCAGTTGAAGAGGAAGACAGTAAGACCGCCCTACAAACCCGCCTCCATACTCTTAGATTTATTAAGGATGCTGATACGACTTTTTCTATCACCGAAAAAGCGTCAGGAAAAACAATAGACATCGGAGGAAAAACAACTATAAACCTTATTGACTACCTGTTGATGAGCAAACCGAAAATGATGGGCGATCAAGAATACCTCGACCGCAGATACGAATGGGATATCAACATTCGAATCGGAGATAAGGAAGAGAATGGCTACATTGCATTAAGTATAACCATCAATAATTGGACCTACTGGTTCCAACCAACAGATATGTAAATCGTTTTTTGAAACGGAATTATGGCACGATTAAGGATGAATATAACTATCAACATAAAATTTTCGGCAAATATCCTGCTTTTGACAATGTTTGCCCTGTTTACTTACTCTTGTACAAAAGAGAACGAAGTAACAGGCGCACGTATTTACGAAGGAGAAAAGATACCGATGAGTATTAAAATGGGAACGCGCAATGCTACCACCGACAAAGATGAAGTCATAAATTCCGTACGTGCAATTGTGTTTAATGACAAGAACGAGCTGGTATACAACGACGTTTCTGATGCTTCCATAAATGTCGATAGCACATACACCGCTTCTATAAGAGCGGCACGGGGATATAACAACATTTATATCATCTGCAATGAAACATCGGAGCTTGCCGAAAAGCTCGCTGCTATTACACTGGAAAATGAAATAGAAAAAGTGACATTCTCTGCCGTAGGTATCGTTGCTCCTCCGCCCATGTATGGAAATGTGGCACGTGCCTATGTGGAATCCCGCAGTGACGGAAAAAACGCCACAGTAACAATTAATAATATTAAAATGACGGAATTGCCTGTTAGCGTAACCCGCATGGTATCCCGCATCAGCTTTACAGCTATTAAAAATATAACTAATCCGAATGAGGATTTCAAAGTAACCAAGCTCACTGTTAAAGTATGTCGTATGCCGGCCGCCACTCCTATAGAAGAAGGGCGGGCATATACGGAAGATATTTGGTCGGATGACCTTACGATATCAGGAACAGGCGAGCTTGACAAAAATGGCGATTATATTATAAAAGATAATAACTATACTATTCCTGACACAGTGGATTTTATAACAATTCCTGCCACATATATTCCTGAACACTTGCTATCCCAACCTGAAAATGCTTCTCAGGCAACCTACCTTAAGATTGACGCGCAGTGCGTACTTAAAAACGGAAGTTCTCAGGTGCTGAACTGCGTTTACCTCTTGAATATCGGTCAAGAGCCTCCCAAAAACTATAATCTGACACGAAACAACCATTATCAGATATACGCCACCATTACCGGTATGGGTGCAATGGGGTTATATGCGGAAATAGTGGCAATGGAGGAACATGATATCACCATCAACTGGAAACCTATCGACGGACTGGTCATAGTGAGTGACAAGGCAGCAGATTATGACGCGGTTGCCGATACATCCAGAAATGTGAATATCTGGAATGATGTCAGCGTTTATTCAGGTATACTGAAAGCATATCATTCGGAGACGGGATATAAGGATGTATTGTTCAAATATGGCGGCCTGATAGCCGTGCACAGCGGCACAAGTGCGGGTGAGGGTTTTATAGCTCCTACCAATGCCAGTGCATTGAACGATGTACTCTGGTATCCCGGTTCATACGATCCCTTAAGCATCAGCGGGTGGACAGATATTCCCTACCTAAACACAGACGGAATTCCTGCAAATAACACCGTAGACCAAGTTAAAGCCGGGGTGGGAGATCCCTGCAAGTTGGCCGGACTTTCCGAAACCCAGATCAAGGCTCAAAACATTGTGGATAACGGGCAGTGGCACATGGCTACTCCGAATGAAAACCAAGCCCTGATAGCGGCATCGGATAACGAGAATAATTCATACGGTTATCCTTCTTTCCATTGGCTGCTTTCCCCGCATAACCGGTATAGAGACGCGGGCGGTGTATCTCAGGGGGACCGTTCCAATGGATGGTATTGGAACGACGACGCTTCGGTATTCGAATTCTCCGGTAATTCATCGGGTGCAAGTTTCCAAAGTGGCAAGGACAGGCAAAGTGCCTATATGATTCGCTGCGTGCGCAATGAAATACCGGAAAGCAAGATGGAGGCGGGTGCCATCTCCAGTCCTACTTATCAGGGAACCGAAAAAGGTGTAAAAGCTTATTTCGGTATAAAATCCAATGTGCCTTATTGGACGGCAACGCTTGTCACGGGAGAAGGTGCGGGAACAGCGGAGCCTACTGATTTCTCGTTCGCATCGGATGGCACCATCGTACATACGACCCACGGAAGCAATACGGAAAATATCCCTGTATACGTCAAACGTAAAGAAAGTGCTTCACCGCGTTCATTCAGAGTGAAGGTGGAAGGAGTCGGTTTGGACGGACAGACAAGGAGCATACTGCTCACCGTCTCGCAAAGCGGATATGATTTACGTGCTACTACCGGATTAAGTAGTCTGGGTAATATATCTCAAACGGGAGGTACTTATACGGTGAGTATCCAGCTTACTCCGACGGATATCTCCATACCTGCCGGAAAACTGTTTTTGCAGGTTATTTATGGAGGCGTCCAAAAGTGTCTCAGTACTAAAGTGAATACTGAACCGAATACGTATAGTTATTCTGTCTCGATAGAAATTCCAGAGAACAGCAGTCCGAGTTCTATCAATCTTACTGTTAATATTCTACTGGCGAAAGATACCGGAGTGACAGTTCCTCTCGGCAGTCCGTCAATTACGCAAAACGGCTACTGATGTCCTCTCCTTGGATGAAAATTTGATAATAAACATATACGATATGAACCTAAGAACAAAATATAAAAGATATTTCCGGGCAGCCTGCACCACCTTGCTGTTGCTGGCGTTCGTGGGCTGTGCAAAAGATAAACTGGTAGAGTACGGTCCCGGTGACGCTACCGGTAAGGTGGTTATGGTCAGCCTGAAAGTCGGTATTCCCCCCGCTGTAGAGCCTGCATCAACGAGCGGATATTCCGCCGCTAAGTCGCTTTTTAGGGATAGGAACGATTCCGGGTTGTCGTTTACAGTGGCTTTGGAACAAGGACAAGAACCACATGAGGTAACTACCCGGGTATCTGACGGCACGACCAAGTTACACAACCTTTGGCTTTTCCAATTCGATGAGCACGGTTCCATTAAGGGAAATCCTCATAAACTGAGTGATGCAGTAACAGCCATAAATGATTTGATGACGATAGACGTCCCCCTCGTAGTATCAGAGAATCAAACCTTGTACCTGTTGGTATTAGGCCCTAAACTTAACTATGATATGAGCGGAGTGAGCACTCTTGATGAACTCAAGAATTGGAGTTTTGACTATCTTATTAATGTAGAAGGGCATACCCAATCGCTTATCACCGCAGATGATGAAGTACCGCTGGCCGGAGAAGTGTCAGGTGTCACTGTGGTGGACATCGACGGTGGTAAGCGTGGTCTGGTAGAATACAACAAACCGGCCGGGTTTGTAGGAGGCATCGAAATCGAGAGGTTGATGGCACGCGTTACCTTACGTTACAAGTTCGAGGTGGAAAATTACCGGTTACAAGGTTTGAAATTGCTGAATGTGAACAATACTATCCGGCTCACCAATCTTAAAAAAAATACCGATGCGGATACATACGCCACATTTGAAATGGATCAGTTGGGTGAGCCCGATTCCAATGGCTATTACTCGGCAACATGGTATGTAGCGCAGAATCGGCAAGGGACGGTTACAACTATTCTAAGTGAAAGCCAGCGCTACTACAAAGTGGTCAATAAGGTGCCTTCAGGTGCTGCGCCGCCACTGGGCACGCAGATAGAGGCATGGGCATACCCTACTACCGGAACAAATGAATACGCGATCTACCAGATATATGTTGGGAATAATAACACCAATAACTTCGATGTGGAACCCAACCATTTTTATAATTTGCGTACTGCCATAAACGCAGAGATAAACTCGGCGAAGAACGATGAACGGATCAGGGCATATACCATCAGCCAGTATGTGGAATTTTTTTCCAGCCTTAACGTAAAGGCTTCTGGGGCGTCATTCAGCACCCTGTACAACAAAACGGGTGCCACTTATGACCTGGATGCAGCTTATAGTGTCCGCCCGATAGTTATACAGACTCAAGGAAGGAAAGTGGAAGTGGAAATATATACTGACGAAGATTGTACGCAGAGAGCCGATAAGGGAAGCAGTTGGCTCCTCCTGTCTTCCTCTTCCAACTATACGGATGCATTCAATAATGTTAAAGAGCCATTGGATACCCGTGTTACGGCAAGTTCCATACTTCCCACTCAGGTGAAGTTTTATCTCTATAATAAGGAATACATTTATGATGATGACGGCAAACTGGTTGACCCGGGTGAATCCGATAAATTAGGAAAGCGTTCTTTATACATTAAAGTAACTACTATGCCAGAGGGTGAAGGAGAAACATTGCAAACTTTCCATATATTCAGACTGGACCAGCGCCCGGCAGTATATGCCGGGTGTTTTGGAGGAGAAAGAGACACTGACGGAAACTATACAATGGGATTGGTGCATGACAGACCGCAACGTAGTGTATACCAGTATGACGTATCATCGGGTAAAGTGGAATATGGTTACGATGGGATTGTGACAGCTGCTCATTCATACGGGACGGATGACGTGTATTATGGAAAAAACGCGACGGTAAACCTGGCCGAGAATATAAAGAACCTTACTTGGAGTGGTAATATACCTGTCCCGCAGAAAGATGCTTCCGGACATATATTGCTATATCAATATCAACACCCGGCTAGTACGTTTAGTGCAAGGGCTTGCTATGATAAGAACCGGGATGAAGATGGAAACGGACGAATAGAAGGGGAGGAGTTAAAATGGTATTTACCGGCATCCAATCAACTGATTGGCCTCTATATCGGCAGTCTATTAGATGCCAGCAGCGGGCAAACAATTACAGAAGATGGAGGTACTTCTGCCAAAAGGTGGTATTACGGGCTTAACTCTTACTATAAGACTGAGGGTGGTGCAAGGTGTGTAAGAGACATCCCTCTCCCTTCCGTTACTTATTAATGATAAAATGAAAATATAAAGAATAAAATGAAAAGAATAACTGTCATAATCTTCGCATCCCTTTTTATCTTGCTAAAGGGATATTCCCAGACAATAGAAGTCTATGAAGATTTAAGAGGAAACAAGTATGCGGCTATTAATTCGAAAGATTTGCCTAAACAAAGGATCAGAGATAAAAGTGCTGTCTTTTATAACAACATTCAATTATACGAGTACACCTCGACTGGTCAAAATACGAATCCTATTACCGATAGTGAGGGCAACCCTGTTTATACAGACAGGATTATCCGGCATATAGATAGCATGTCTGAGGCAGGCAAAATCAATAAGACTGTATCTGCATTTTTTATAGTCTCTCCGGATATCGTATATAGCGATGGCAATGATAGCGAGGGAAAAGACAGTGGAACGCAAACAATGAATTGGGCTACGGCAAATGGCTATCTTGCTACGGCAAACAGTAATAGTTATAGTACGGAGAAGAATATTGCTGTTCCCAAGGGATGCGCAATGTATCGGGGGAAAGACGGTCAGGACGCTCCGGGAACATGGCGGATACCTACACTGCGTGAAGGAAGCCTGATTATGATTTATTATAAGGAATTAGAGGCCACAGCTACCCAAGGTACCGATTGTAAAGCATTTGCCTTATCTGACATAAAACCAACCACCTATTGGTTAGCGACGGAAAATACAACTTCTTCTCAAGCATGGTCAATGACAATTTATCCTGATGCGACAAGAGTGAAATATAAGTCTGCCAGAGATCTCAAGGCAAGCTCCTATTATCTCCGTTGCATCCGGGATATTCCATAGAATAGAAATATAAGTTTGCTCATTCATTTACAAAAGATACAAAATAACTGATCAATCAAATGAAAACGATAAAAGCCGAAATATTAATGATTGAAGGAGCGCCGTTTCCTGTCATCAAAGAAATATATGATCCTTCAAATGAAAGGCGTAATGGGACCATTACACCGGAAGCTCCCATTATTATCACCGGACAGAACCTGGATATGCTGACATGGGAAAGTACCAATCTATACCTTGTCTCTTCCGTAAATGACAGAATGTTGATAGAATGTGGCGATATCCATAAATATTCGGACGATAAGATTTATATGACAGTTCCTGATATTAATGAAGGTGAATATTTCCTGGCACTGATGATTTTGATGAAAGATAAAGAAAGTTTTTTATACATCTTTCCCATATCTTTGGTGGTACAGTTTGCTCAATCGAAATGGCACGACTGACATCCGTATGATAAAAATAACGGCAAACAACATAATTGATAAATAGCAGTCCATGGAAAAGAACCAGCCATATAAGCAGGATAAAGTATTCGATAATATATTGGAAACAGAAGAGTTTAACGTCTATACTAAAATTGACGATTTACCTCTTGATGAAAATCCTATGTATCTTGAAGAAGGGATAAATGGGATATGCACGGGAGGAAGTGCGTTATTCAATGTTTTTGGTAACAAACGACGGATTGTTTCCAATGATCTGGTAGTCATTTTCCCTTTTCAGCTGGCTTCTGTCACGGAGATTAGCAGTGACTTTTCAATGACGTTTCTAAAAGTACCCAAAAGCCTGTTTATGGATACAATAAGCGGGATATGTATACCTACGCTTGATTTCTTTTTCTATATGCGGAAAAATTTCAGCACTCCGCTATACGATGAAGAATGTCAACGTTTCATTCACTTTTGCAATATTTTGATTTTTCGTATCAACTTGCCCCGCAACTTATTCAGACGGGAGTCTATCATGCAGTTATTACGTGTTTTCTACTGGGATATATATGTGTCTTATAAAAGAAATCCGAAAGCTGCCGAATTAGTAAAATACACCCGTAAGGAAAAACTTTTATTCGACTTTTTTTGTTTGGTGATCGAATTTCATACCGTAAGTCGGGATGTTGCGTTTTATGCGAAAAAGATGTGTGTGTCCGCCAAGCATCTTACAATGGTAATTACAGATATGAGCGGTCGTTCGGCAAAAGACTGGATTATAGATTACTCCCTTCTTGAAATAAAGGCTCTTTTACGGGATTCTGACCTTGAAATAAAAGAAGTGGCCTCACGCACGAACTTCCAGTCGAACTCTGTTATGACAAGATTCTTTCGTGAACATACCGGTATGACTCCGTCTGAATACAGGGAGAGAATTTATGTAAAAAATGAAATTGATTTATAATTAGTTGAGTTATATATGAAATACCGCCTGTGAAGGTCGTCTATTGTTTGTTTTGTTTGTGTGGTGCACCTTCTTCCAAGAGTAGGAAAGGAGGTGCACCTTTTTTTATAGCTAAAAAAGAATAGATTAAAATGTGGAATAAATAGCTTAAAATGCTATATTTGCAAAATAGTCGCATTTTTAATATATTGGAGTATGATTTTAGAGTTTAAATTTAGAAATTTCAGATCAGCTAAGGATTGGCAGATATTAAGTTTTGAAGCCTCTGCAGATAAGATTTCAGAAGAATATTACTGTACCACTATCAACGATACGAAAGTATTAAAACTCGGTATCCTCTATGGAGCTAATGCTTCAGGAAAGACTAACGTATTGCTAGCACTTGATTTCATACGAAAAATAGCCATTTCGCCTAAGATAAACAAGATGCAGCCTATCGGGTTTACTCCGTTTCTCTTGGATGATACGACAAAGAAAGAATGTGGAGTATTTGAATTGACTTTTTTTGTAAACAATATGAAGCATCTCTATTATCTTGAAGTAGATAATAGTGCTGTCCTAAAAGAAACACTTAAATATTATCCTGGTAAGCAACCAGCCGAAATTTTCTCCCGAGAGACCATTAATGGAATCACTCATATCCGATTAGGAAGCAAAGTCAAACTCAATGTGGCCGAGCAGGAAAAGTTGCAGGTAAATACGCTTAGTAATATGAGTGTTGTTTCAGCTTATGCTACAGCTAACTTTATGTTTCCTGAATTAGAACGTGTCTATAACTATTTCTTGAAGCAGTGGTTGCCTATACTCTTGCCCCAAACGGATTTGAAAACATGGACAACAGGAGAAATGGAAGCAGAGAAGGAGAATAAATCCTTTTTATTAGATTTACTGCACCGTGCAGATTTTAATATATCCGGTTTTGATGTTCAACAAAATGAGAAAAATAAAAAAGATACGGATTTGATATTTGAACATACGATTGTAGCCAATGGAACATCTTCTGTTCATTACCTGCCTGATATACTTGAATCAGCAGGAACAATGCGCTATTATGGTTTGGGAACTATTCTGAATATATTGCTTGAAAGAAATGCTATCATACCTGTTGATGAACTTGAGAATTCGCTGCATCCGGATTTATTTGCCCATTTCATCAACTTATTTTTGGTTAATTCGACTTATTCGCAGCTGATTTTCAGTACGCATAATCTCCAATCATTAGACACCGAGGATTTACGTAAAGATGTAGTCTGGTTTACAGAAAAAAAGGATGATGGTTCAACAGACCTGTTTTCACTTGATGACTTCAATATCCGCAATGGCGTTTCGTTTCTCAATGCATATAATGCAGGGAAATTTGGCGCCAAACCAACGCTGGGCGGTATTTTTATTTCTAAAAAACGATAAGTATGGCACGCGAAAAAAGAATAAAAGAAATATCTCCATTGATATAAACAATCCGCACACTTCATATTCAAGGGTATTTGAAGTGTTTGAAGAACTATTACAGAAGAGATAGATAAACTATCGTTTTAATTCTATCTGACAAATTAAATAGCTTAATTTAATTTGAGTCAGGAAAATACAGTGAGTACAAAACAGAATGTTTTTCGTCTTATCTATAAGTAAAAATATAGACTGGAATGAAAAGCCGACTGAAACAACGAATATTTGCACTTTCTCTATTAGCATGGACAGCCGTATGCCCTGCCGATGCACAGCAAACACGCTCGCTTCGCGATCAATTCTTAAGTCCTTCCGATGAAGCAAAACCCTGGACTTTTTGGTATTGGATGTATGGTGCCGTGTCTAAAGAAGGGATTACAGCCGATTTGGAGGCAATGAAACGTGCCGGATTAGGAGGTACTTATCTGATGCCGATTAAAGGTATTCATGAAGGCGCCCAATACGATGGCAAGGCGCAGCAGCTAACTCCCGAATGGTGGGAGATGGTGCGTTTCAGCATGGAAGAAGCAGATCGTTTGGGACTGAAATTGGGAATGCACATCTGTGATGGTTTCGCATTGGCGGGAGGCCCTTGGATTACTCCTGAAGAATCTATGCAAAAAGTGGTTTGGAGCGATACGATTGTAAACGGAGGAAAGTTGATGGCTATTTGCTTGCCACAACCGGAAGCCTATGAAAATTATTATGAAGATATTGCATTATTCGCTTTGCCGGTAGAAGACGCAGCGGATGAGATGCAGGCAAAAATCACCTGTGTCAACCTAGCTACGACAGGAAATATAAAAGCAGCTCAAACAGTGAATATGGATGCGGCGGGAGTGATCCGTTCTTCATATCCTTGTTATATCCAGTATGAATACGAACAACCCTTCACTTGCCGGAACATCGAAATCGTTTTAAATGGTAATAATTATCAGGCACACCGCTTGAAAGTAATGGCCAGTGATGATGGAGTGAATTATCGTTTGGTTAAGCAGTTGGTCCCTGCCCGTCAGGGATGGCAGAATACGGATGAGAATTCAACTCATAGTATTCCTCCAACTACCGCCCGTTTCTTCCGTTTCTACTGGACTCCTGAAGGAAGCGAACCGGGAAGTGAAGATATGGATGCTGCCAAATGGAAGCCCAATCTGAAAATAAAAGAATTACGCCTGCACCGGGAAGCCCGTCTGAACCAATGGGAAGGAAAAGTCGGACTGGTATGGCGTGTTGCTCAAGCGACTAAAGAAGAGGAATTCGGGAAACAGGATTGCTATTCACTTTCACAAGTCATCAATCTAACAAAGCAATATACCGGTCATTCGAATGGAAAAACATTGACCGCCACTCTCCCCAAAGGAAAATGGAAATTACTTCGCATGGGACATACAGCTACCGGGCATACCAATGCGACAGCGGGAGGTGGAAAAGGATTGGAATGTGATAAGTTTAACCCGAAAACGGTACGGAAGCAATTCGATAACTGGTATGCACAGGCATTTACAAAGACTAATCCCGAAATAGCTCGTCGTGTACTGAAATATATGCATGTCGATAGCTGGGAATGTGGCAGCCAAAACTGGAATAAACGTTTCGCTATTGAATTTCAGAAACGTCGTGGCTACGATTTGATGCCTTATCTACCTCTATTGGCAGGTATTCCGATGGAAAGTGTCGAACAAAGTGAAAAGATTCTGCGAGACGTACGTACTACCATATCAGAACTCGTCGTAGATGTGTTCTATCAGGTATTGGCGGACTGTGCGAAAGAATATGATTGCCAATTCTCGGCAGAATGTGTAGCTCCGACGATGGTAAGCGATGGTCTACTACATTATCAAAAAGTAGATCTTCCGATGGGTGAATTTTGGTTGAACAGTCCCACACATGACAAACCGAATGATATGCTCGATGCTATTAGCGGAGCGCATATCTACGGAAAGAATATTATTCAGGCTGAAGGATTCACCGAAGTGCGTGGCACGTGGGATGAATACCCCGGAATGTTGAAAGCCTTGTTGGATCGTAATTACGCATTAGGAATCAACCGCCTTTTCTACCATGTATATGTACACAATCCCTGGCTGGACCGCAAGCCCGGCATGACATTGGATGGCATCGGACTATTCTTCCAAAGGGATCAGACCTGGTGGGATAAAGGGGCAAAAGCCTTTTCCGAATATGCTACCCGTTGCCAGTCGTTGTTGCAATATGGACATCCGGTAACAGACATCGCAGTCTTTACAGGTGAAGAAGTGCCGAGACGTTCGATATTACCGGAACGATTGGTTCCCTCTCTGCCGGGAATCTTCGGTGCGGAACGAGTGGAAAGTGAACGCATCCGTCTGGCCAATGAGGGACAGCCTTTACGTGTACGCCCGGTAGGTGTTACTCATTCAGCTAACATGGCTGATCCGGAGAAATGGGTGAATCCGCTTCGTGGATATGCATACGATAGTTTTAATAAAGATGCAATCCTTCGTTTGGCGAAAGCAGAAAACGGACGAATAACGTTGCCGGGTGGAGCAAGTTATAAAGTGTTGGTACTACCTCTTTCGCGTCCTATGAATCCCGAACCTGTATTGTCATCGGAAGTGCAGAAGAAAATCAATGAACTAAAAGAAGCTGGCATTTTGGTGCCTTCTTTACCTTATACAGAAGAAGATTTTTCCGTGTATGGCTTGGAACGTGACATGATCGTGCCGGAAGATATCGCCTGGACACATCGTCGTGGCGAACTTGGTGAACTCTATTTCGTAGCCAACCAAAAGAACGAAACACGCACGTTTACTGCAAGTATGCGTATTAACGGTAAGAAACCGGAATGTTGGAACCCGGTGACGGGTGAGATGAATATTCATCCTTCCTATCGTATCAATGGAAACCGGACGGAAGTTACTCTCACATTGGCTCCTAACGAGTCCGTATTCATCGTATATCCTGCGGAGGGAGTACATGAAGGCTATGGAGAATCCTCTCTCCAACTGCAAAAGGAGAAAAAAGACACCGCCAAAGCCCCTTTAAACATAGCTTTGGAGGCAAAGGAATATACTATAACTTTTGCAGCTAACAAAAAAACGCTCACACGAAAAGAACTTTTCGACTGGAGCCAAGAATCGGACGAACAGATACGTTATTATTCGGGAACAGCGACCTATAAAACCACTTTTCGCTGGAAAAATAAACCGAATAAAGACCAACAGATTTATCTGAATCTGGGAACAGTTTATAATTTGGCAACTGTTCGTGTGAATGGTGTAGATTGTGGCACAATCTGGACAGCTCCTTATCGTGCAGATATTACAGGTGCCTTGAAAAAAGGAATTAATGAGCTTGAAATAGAGGTTACAAATACATGGGCGAATGCACTGACAGGAGCTGATGAAGGAAAAGCGCCGTTTGATGGCATTTGGACTAATGCAAAATATCGCAGGGCAGAAAAAACGCTGCTTCCGGCAGGATTACTCGGACCTTTGAGTTTTTCTACCACAGAATAAAATAGATTTTTAAGGCACGGATTACGCGGATTACACGGTTTATGAGAATCGTATTACATAAAGTAACAGCGCAATCCATGTAATCCGTGCCCAATTCATTATAATATAGCTAAAGTATGAAAAGTTCAATTATTAAAACAGGTGCAATGTTGGCAGGTTTTCTGCTTGCTGCCTGCCTGTCAACACACGCAGAAGTAAAGCTACCGGCTATTTTTTCTGATGGCATGGTGATGCAGCAACAGACCAATGCAAACCTTTGGGGGACGGCGACTCCTTATAAAAAAGTAACAGTGACCACTAGTTGGAATGGAAAACAATATGCAGCAACAGCAGATAAAAATGGGGCATGGAAACTGACAGTAGCTACTCCCGAAGCGGGAGGTCCTTATACTGTGACCTTTGATGATGGAACCCAAAAGACACTGAATAATATTCTGATAGGCGAACTTTGGCTTTGTTCCGGACAAAGTAATATGGAAATGCCGATGAAAGGATTCAAAAACCAACCGGTAGAAAATGCCAATATGGACATTCTTCACAGCAAGAATCCACAAATCCGTCTGTTTACGGTGAAACGTACTTCTACATTCACTCCGCAGAATGACGTTATCGGTTCCTGGAAAGAAGCCAATCCGGTTAGTGTCCGTGATTTCAGTGCAACAGCCTATTATTTCGGGAGACTGGTAAATGAAATATTAGATGTTCCGGTCGGATTAGTTGTAGCAGCCTGGGGTGGTTCCGCCTGTGAAGCATGGATGACGGCAGACTGGCTGAAAGCCTTTCCGGAAGCGAAGATTCCTCAAACGGAAGCCGACATAAAATCTAAAAACCGTACTCCGACCGTGCTTTATAACGGTATGTTACATCCGTTAATCGGTATGACCATGAAAGGAGTGATTTGGTATCAGGGCGAAGATAACTGGAATCGTGCCCATACGTATGCTGATATGTTTACCCGATTGATTAACGGTTGGCGTGCCGAATGGAAACAGGGGGATTTTCCTTTCTATTATTGCCAGATAGCTCCGTATGATTACGGGATTATTACCGAAAAAGGAAAGGAAGTGATAAATTCGGCATATCTCCGGGAGGCACAGGCAAAAGTAGAACATCGTGTAGCTAACAGCGGTATGGCTGTATTATTGGATGCAGGAATGGAAAAAGGTATCCATCCCGCAAAGAAACAGGTTGCAGGCGAACGCCTGGCACTTTTGGCTTTAACTAAAACGTATGGAGTGGAAGGCGTGAATGGCGAAAGTCCTTATTATAAAAGCATTGAAATAAAGAACGACACCGTAGTTGTCAGCTTCGAACGTGCCAATATGTGGATTAGCGGCAAGAACTGTTTCGAATCGAAAAACTTTCAGGTAGCCGGCGAAGATAAAGTTTTTTACCCGGCCAAAGCATGGATAGAACGTAGTAAGATGCTAGTGAAAAGCGATAAAGTGCCGCACCCGGTAGCTGTTCGATATTGTTTTGAAAACTATGTGGAAGGAGATGTATATTGCGACGGATTGCCTTTAGGGTCTTTTCGTTCAGATGATTGGTAATCGCAAATAAACAAGGTAAAATATGAAAAATATATGAAGAGATTTTATCTGATTATAACCATACTGTTTGTTGGCGTGTCGGCTCTTTGGAGTCAGCATGCCAATGTCATTTGGAATACTCCCAGTCATAATTCTTCTGAATCTATGCCCTGTGGCGGTGGAGATATCGGGATGAATATATGGGTAGAAGACGGTGATGTTATGTTCTATGTGAGCCGTAGCGGCACATTCGACGAAAAAAACTGCCAGTTAAAACAAGGGCGTGTACGTCTCCGCCTGTCGCCCAATCCTTTCAAAGACGCTAAAGATTTTCGTCAGGAGTTGAAGCTGAAAGACGGATATGTAGAAATCGCGGCAGGAAACACACAGATACAATTTTGGGTAGATGTTTTTCATCCGATTATACATGTAGAGGTAACAAATGCACAACCGTTGCAGACTGAAGTCTTTTATGAAAATTGGCGCTATCAGGAACGACCTGTCAGAAAAGGAGAGGGGCAACAGTGTTCCTACAAATGGGCTCCCCCGAAAGGTACTGTGACGGAGGCCGACTGTGTTTCTTTAGACAAAATTACTGATTCAACAGGAAAGGCTGAAACAAATAGGACTTCAATAAAAAGGAACCAACTTCTGTTTTATCATCGCAATCCCGAACAGACCGTTTTTGATGTAGTTGTAGCTCAACAAGGAATGAACGAAGTAAAATCTCAAATGATGAATCCTTTGAAAAACTTGACTTTTGGAGGAACTCTTTTGGGTGAAAACTTAGAATTTGCAGGCACTGCGGATGATGTATATGCCGGAACAGACTATCGTGCTTGGAAATTCCGTTCTTCCAAAGCAGCCCGGAAAGAACATATCTGTATTGTGTTACATACAGACCAGACAGAAACAATAGAAGAATGGGAGCAGGGACTACAAACTGCTTTACAAAGAATAGCCCCCAAAGGTAAAGTTTCATTGAAAACTATCATACAGGATAAAAAACAGACCCGTTCGTGGTGGAATTCCTTTTGGCAACGCAGTTTTATCGAAGCAGAAGGGGAAGCAAAAGAAATAACCAGAAACTACACCCTTTTCCGCTATATGCTGGGATGCAATGCTTATGGCAGCGTACCGACTAAATTTAATGGCGGACTATTTACCTTTGATCCTTGCCATGTCGATGAAAAACAATCTTTTACTCCCGACTACCGGAAATGGGGAGGTGGTACGATGACTGCACAGAATCAACGTTTAGTATACTGGCCGATGCTGAAAAGCGGAGACTTTGATATGATGCCTTCCCAGTTTGATTTTTATAACCGCATGTTGAAAAATGCAGAACTGCGAAGCCGTATATATTGGCAACATGATGGAGCTTGCTTTAGCGAGCAGATCGAAAATTTCGGTTTGCCGAACCCCGCAGAATATGGTTTCAAACGACCGGACTGGTTCGACAAAGGATTGGAATATAATGCCTGGCTGGAATATGAATGGGATACGGTTCTTGAATTCTGCCAAATGATATTGGAAACAAAGAACTATGCAAATGCTGATATTACCCCTTATTTACCTCTGATCGAAAGTTCGCTGACATTCTTCGACGAACATTACCAGCAACTAGCTTCCCGCCGAGGACGGAAAGCGTTGGATGGCAACGGACATCTGATTCTTTTCCCGGGTTCTGCTTGTGAAACATATAAAATGACCAATAACGCAAGCAGCACCATCGCCGCCCTGAAAGTGGTATTAGAAACATACGGAGAGAAAGAGGAGATGCTAAAAGCAATACCTCCGATTCCATTGCGATACATAGAAATAAAAGATACGTTGAATCCGACTATTGCTCCGGTCTTGAAGCAAACAATTTCGCCCGCCGTAAGTTGGGAACGAATTAATAATGTTGAAACGCCACAACTTTATCCAGTGTTTCCATGGCGTATTTATGGAGTAGGAAAGGAGGATCTGGATATAGCCCGTAATACCTACTTTTATGACCCGGATGCCATCAAGTTCCGTTCGCATACCGGATGGAAACAAGATAATATATGGGCTGCCTGTTTAGGCCTGACCGAAGAAGCAAAGAAACTATCTTTAGCCAAATTATCGAATGGACCGCATCGTTTCCCCGCATTTTGGGGACCGGGATATGATTGGACACCCGATCACAACTGGGGAGGTAGCGGCATGATAGGACTTCAGGAAATGCTATTGCAAACCAATGGAGAACAAATACTCCTTTTCCCGGCATGGCCGAAAGAATGGAACGTACATTTCAAACTTCATGCTCCGGGCGAAACAACAGTAGAAGCCACTCTCAAAAACGGAAAAGTGACGGACTTGAAAGTTTTACCGGAAAGTAGAAAAAAGGATATTGTTATAATGATTGAAAAGGAAAAATGATAATTTTGCGGAGTGCCCTGAAAGGGCTTAATTATATAGCGTAGGGCAACGCCCTACGTAAAAACGACAATCTGAATTTGCGCCCTGAAAGGGCATAATTGTATACGGTTCCGCCCT